>NZ_JAEIGB010000024.1:0-45775 GCF_022341265.1 Geobacillus sp. YHL | reverse complement strand
CCCCCCCCCCGCGTTCCGACTATAACCGATTTGATTTGTAATGATCATCGAGGGAATGCTGATAGTGGGAGAGCGGCTGATGTGCACGAAGGGAATGAACGATCATGGATCGATCACAAGAATCCAATCTCCCGATCAAAAAAAGACCGCAAAGCGTTTCTTAAAGAAAGCTTTGCGGCCTTCTCTCCTTTCCCCCGTGATTAAGTTGAAAATTTCGTTTAAATAGTTTAAAATTTCGAATGGTTAAAGATGTCTGCGCAGCATTCCTTATACTCTATTCCAGATTGGCGTGTCTTTTGAACATGGTATTGGAGTCCAATCCTTTTTTCTCCATGCATCTTAATATGACCGCATCATAAAACAGCAAGAGGGTTTGCTCAAAAAGCGATCCCATCGGCTGTATCGTTTTGTATCCGTTATCTGACTGGTCTTTAGGCGAGCCAGGCAATTTGACCGTGATATCAGCCAATTGTCCAATGGTCGATTCAGGGAAAATGGTCACTAACGCTACGGTTGCCCCTAAGCTTTTCGCTTTTTCAGCCATGGAAACTAAACTTCTCGTTTCCCCTGAACCCGATCCAATGATCAAAATGTCGTCTTGTTCTAGGTTAGGGGTGATGGTTTCGCCTACGACATAGGCGTCTAGCCCCATGTGCATCATTCGCATCGCAAAAGATTTGGACATAAATCCAGATCTGCCTGCGCCAGCTACAAAAATTTTCTTTGCTTCGAGAATCTCATTCACCAATTTTTCCGCTTCTCCCGCGGCGATTAAATCGGCTGTCCGATTTAACTCTTTGATGATTTCTCCTAAATATTGCGTAGCTTGCATCATTCATTCACCTTGTTGGATCATTTTTTTCATTTCAGCAGCTACAGCGCGTTTGTCTTCTTGGCCAGTAATACCGCCGCCTACGATGATAAGATCAGGTTTTGCTTTAATGACTTCAGGCAATGTGTTTAATTTAATGCCGCCTGCGATCGCAGTTTTTGCGTTTTTCACGACACGTTTGATTGTGGCAAGGTCTTCAAGAGAGTTTTTGCCGACTGCTTGAAGATCATAACCTGTGTGTACGCAAATATAGTCGACTCCAAACCCATCTACTTCTTTCGCTCGTTCTTCTAAATTTTTAACCCCGATCATGTCCACCAATATTTTTTTGCCTTGTTTTTTAGCTTCTTCCACAGCACCTTTGATGGACAAATCTTCAGCAACTCCAAGTATCGTGATAATGTCGGCTCCGGCTTCGGACGCTTTCATGACTTCATATGCGGCGGCATCCATGATTTTTAAGTCTGCCAATACTTTTAAGTGAGGAAATTCTTGTTTGATTTCTTTTACAGCTCTAAGACCTTCATTAATGATAACTGGAGTGCCGATTTCTACAATATCCACATACTCCTCAACTTCTTTTACTAATTGTTTCGCTTCTGGAATGTTTACGAGATCCAATGCTAATTGTAATTCCATGAATCCTTCACCTCTCATAAAAATTTTGCAGGTTGCATAAGCAGTAGTATTTTTATGTGTTTATCTCTTACACACTGATGAGTATACTATGTATGTTTTGTCTTTAAAAGTACGCACTTTATTTTTACATAGTATCAAAAAATACACTATTGTTCATTATGTATACTATTTGGGAAAGAGTGGCTCTCCATTTCCAGACAAATTTTATTTTGAAATGGCCCAAAAATAAGAAAAGCAATATGCTATCCATTGCTTGTGGCATTAACTGAAGAACTGTTTCTTTGTCAAGCCATATGTAAAAAGGGCTATCTCATCTTTGTGAGACAGCCCTAAAACGCCGGATTTTATTTCCTGAGTTCGACAGTTTTGAGGCCATTTCAGGCAAATGAACATGGCCAAAATGCTGTGATATCGCGGTAAAGCTGGCCGTACGAAATGCCCGTCAGCTCAAGCAGTTCTTTTTTCGAGATCAATTCTTGTTCCATGAGCCGCACACCCCCTTCCTTTTGTTAATTGCAACATAACATTGTTACATTACAAAGAGAGGCGAAAACAACAGCGCCATACGCATGGCAAAAAACGAACCAAAGCGGTTGACAACTTGTCAGCTGGCTCATTACAATGAAACCAATTTCCGCCGATGATCAGGCGATGGACATGAGGAAAGGAGAGTCAGCAGCATGAATTCGATCTTACAAAAACAGCTAGCCACCGCAGCGAAACAAACCGAAGCGGATCTCGTTGTCAAAAACGGGAAAATCGTCAACGTGTTCACGCGCGAAATCATCGAAGGAGACCTCGCCATTGCGGAAGGAATGATCGTCGGCATCGGGCGCTATGAGGGAAGGAAAACGATCGATGCCGAAGGGCGTTATATATGCCCGGGGCTGATTGACGGACACGTGCATATCGAATCGTCGATGGTGCCCCCGAGCGAATTCGCCCGCGTCGTTCTCCCGCATGGCGTGATGACCGTCATTGCCGATCCGCACGAAATCGCCAATGTCGCTGGCGTCCGCGGCATACAATTTATGCTCGACGATGCGAAACGGACGCCGCTCGATGTGTATATGATGCTGCCGTCGTGCGTGCCCGCCACTTCGTTCGAACATGCCGGAGCCTCCTTATCCGCTGCGGAACTGGCGCCGTTTTTCAACGATGAACGCGTTCTCGGATTGGCGGAAGTGATGGACTATCCGTCATTAAGGGAACAACACTCGTCGATGCTCGACAAACTGGCGCTCGCGGCAAACGCCAACCGCCTCATCGACGGCCACTTGGCCGGCCTTGATGCCAACGCCATCAACGTCTACCGAAGCGCCCGCATCCATACGGACCATGAATGCGTCACCGCCGACGAAGCGCTTGAACGCGTTCGCCGCGGCATGTACGTGCTCATTCGCCAAGGTTCGGTCGCCAAAGACCTCGAAAAGCTTCTTCCTGCCGTCACGGAGTACAACGCGCGCCGCTTTTTGTTTTGCACAGACGATAAACATCTCGACGACTTATGGTTCGAAGGCAGCGTCGACCACAACGTGCGGCTCGCTGTTCGCGCCGGTCTCGACCCGCTTCTTTCGATCCAAATGGCCACTTTAAACGCCGCCGAGTGCTACCGGTTGCCGACGAAGGGAGCTGTCACCCCGGGGTATGACGCCGACTTTTTGTTCGTTGAGGATTTGGAAACGCTGAAAATCTCTCACGTGTTTAAATCCGGAAAACAGGCGGCCGAGCAGGGGCAGGCCACATTCCGTTCCGAACGATCGGCTTGCGGCATTGAACCAACATTGCGGCAATCCATCCGTTGCCAACCGGTCACCGAAGCCGATCTTTGCATTCCGATGCGGAAAGGAAACAAAGCCCATGTCATTGAGATCATCCCAAACCATTTGCATACGAACCATCTTGTCACCGAAGTCGATGTCCGGGACGGGGCCTTTTCCCCTTCGGTCGAGCGGGATTTGCTGAAGCTTGTTGTCGTCGAACGCCATCGCGGCCTCGGCATTGGCCTTGGCATCGTCCGCGGTTTCGGATTCAAAGCAGGCGCCATCGCTTCTTCCATCGCGCACGATTCGCACCACACCATCGCCGTCGGCACAAACGACCGCGACCTCATCGTCGCCATTGAACAGCTCCGCCAACAACAAGGCGGGCTTGCCGTCGCCAAAGACGGAGCGGTGCTCGCTGGATTACCGCTTGAGATCGGCGGATTGATGACAAGAAAAGATTATACTGAAGTGTTAAATGGATTGAAACAGATCCATGAAGCGCTGGACTCGCTCGGCTCAAGCCATGCCTTCAACCCGTTTATCACACTGTCCTTCCTCGCCTTGCCGGTCATCCCGGAGCTCAAGCTGACCGACCAAGGGTTATTTGATGTGAACAAATGGGAATTCATTCCTATTGAAGCGGTTTAAACCCTCCTATTTGTGCTGACGCTTCGAAGCGATAAGATTTGGCGAGCACCCGCCTTACAGAAAGCTGCCACTTAAAGCCGACCCGCCAAAAAACCAAGTCCCTTCATCTCCTCCATTTATCAGCCAAGGGGATGAAGGGATTTTCTTCGCCCCGCCTATTTTTCTCTTTTTTACAGCGCCATGCGGCATTGGCATAAGCACATTCCTGCATGATTGTAAAGCAGCAACATGGTCGAAAGGAAGGTGCAAGGAAATTGATCACCATCAGCCTTTGCATGATCGTTAAAAATGAAGAAGATGTCCTTGCCCGCTGTTTGGACAGCGTCCGACATCTCGTGGACGAGATCGTGATTGTGGATACAGGGTCGACCGATCGCACGAAAGAAATCGCCCGATCCTACACCGCACGAGTCATCGACTTTCCTTGGAGCGATGATTTCTCTGCGGCGAGAAATTTCTCCTTTTCCCACGCCGCAATGGACTATATTTTTTGGCTGGACGCAGACGATATCCTGCCGGCAGAAGAGCAAACAAAATTTCTCACACTGAAGCACACCCTTCCGTCTGACATCGATTCAGTCACCATGATTTACAGCCTTGCCCAAGATGAATATGGGAAGACGATTTCGAGCGTCCGTCGAAACCGCCTCGTCAAACGGTCCAACCGCTTCCGATGGCATGGGATGGTTCATGAATATCTAGAAGTATGGGGAACGATTCTCAACAGCGATATTACCATTATTCATCAACCGAACCGCTGCGCTTCAGATCGAAATTTGCAAATTTATGAAAGGCAGTTGGCACAAGGAGCAGAATTTTCGCCAAGAGATCTCTTTTACTTCGCCAACGAACTGTTCGACCATCAACAATACGAGCGGGCCATTCAGTATTATGAACAGTTTTTGCAGACAAAAAAAGGGTGGGTGGAAGATTGCATCGCCGCCTGCGGAAAGTTGGCAGACTATTTTTACGCACTTGGTGATGAAGAACAGGCATTTCGATATGTGTACCAATCTTTCGAATACGATACCCCTCGGGCTGAATGCTGCTGCCGGCTCGGCTATTACTTTCTTCAGCGCAAGCAATATCGGCTTGCCGCATTTTGGTACCATTTAGCCACTCAGCTCACAATGCCTTCCGACAGCTGGGGATTTGTTCATCATGCTTGTTGGACTTGGCTTCCCCACTTGCAGCTTTGTGTATGTTACTTTTACATGGGCGAGTACGAGTTAGCATACCAACATAACGAAAAAGCCAAACAATACGTTCCTCAGCATCCCGCAGTGTTGCACAACGAATGCTTGCTGCAATCCATTCTCGCCGCCGAAAGCACGTTCCACCAAGCCGATGAATCGCGATGAAAGGAGGTTATGCCGCTTGTCTGACCGACGTCCTATTCGAGTAAAATGTCTTTCCCCTTTATGCGGAACATGGCCGCCGATTGTAAAAATCTATACCGGACCAACAGGACCGACGGGGCCTACAGGACCCACCGGACCTCAAGGACCCACGGGACCCATCGGACCCCAAGGACCCACCGGACCTCAAGGACCGACTGGACCTACGGGGCCTGCTGGAGCAGGAGCCATCATTCCATTCGCTTCTGGAACAACGGTTGTGTTGACCGCCACTATAGCTGATTTGGCCGACACCGCAAGTTTGATCGGATTTGGCAACGCTGCTTCGAGCATCAGCTTAGTAGGGGGAACGATAAACCTTGGCGGGACATCGAATTTTTCCTTTACCGTCCCGCGTTCAGGAATCATTACTGCTGTCGCAGCGAATTTTTCCGCCACAGCGGGCACAGCGCTTTTAGGAACGGCTACGATCCGCGCTCAATTGTATATCGCCACTTCTCCATCCAGCAACGTATTTTCGCCTATTCCCGGCACGCTCATTACATTAACGCCGTCGATCACCTTTCCCATCTCCCTAGTCCAAAACGCCAGCGGCATTGTCACAGGATTAAACGTGCCTGTTAATGCTGGCGACCGGCTGCTCATGGCGTTTTTCACCACCACTTCCGGCCTTTCAATCGCCGCTTCCGTCATGGGGTATGCGAGTGCAGGAGTGGCGATTAGTTAGCGCCTCACTGTGATACCAGGGATGCGCTCATTGGAGCGCTCAACTAAGGCCGCTGCAAACAAGCGGCCTTATAATCCCTCTCCGTTCAGATTAAACAAACATTAGAACAAAAAGGAATTTTCCTTTTTGAAAATTTAAATCCCTCTCCGTTCAGATCAAACTTGTGAAGGAGACGAATCATGAATTTGAGGCAACGCACTTTAAATCCCTCTCTGTTCAGATCAAACCCTATCAGTTACAAAATAATATTTATTGATGTAGCAAGCAATTCACGCTAATGCCTACGCATCAATTATACCGTATTTTGCAGTAAAGTAATAATCGTGTTTTTAATGTTACGCAAATAATGAAGCACTGCCCTTGATAAATCAAGATTTCTCCCATTCGTCCGCTAAAATACGGTTCACTGCAAATTCTTAAAGCTTAGAGGACTGGTGAAAAACGACCGATTTCCCCGAACCCGTTGCTTTCGGCTGAAAGAGAAACGTTGATTTTACAGGACTTCTCAATTTGAGAAGAGGCTTTGTTTTCTGCAATTTTTCACTAAATCACCAGTCTTCTAGAATGCCGGTGACAAACTGCTGTCACGAGCAAATCAACGGTATTTCGCCAAAAAGAAGGCTGATTCCACAGTTTTTCTCTAATTGAGAAACATGTGGAGATGGGAGTATTTTGTACTAAATCACCAACCTCTTAGTTCATCAAGCCTTCCTTTTTCTCAAAATACACATGCAACCGATACTCGCAAATCTCTTTTGTCCAGTTGTACAATATTTCTTCGTGTTCGCGCGCAATGGAAAACTGGAGAGCAAACACGTTGTTTTCAAAGGAAATCAGCCCCCTTGAACTGCCGCTCCATTTCGTCATTGGCATGCGGGCGATCAGTTTGCTCACCTTTTCCTCGTCGTACTGCCAAAGGCGTTTCGTTTCCCCATCGGAAAAATCAATGCGCTTCCGATATTCTTTTTCCGTTAAGTACCGGTGAAAGAACGCCGCCGCTTGTTGCGGGGTAATTGGCTCATGCCAGCCCGATGACCCGCGCTCCAGCATAGCTTTTAGGACCACCATTTTGTAGCTTTTCGACATCACCGTGCGCTCCACTTCAACAAGCCATGGTTCGTATTTTCGGAACACTTCCTTTTCCAGCTCCGACAACTCCCCTGCCCAATATAAAAAGCCGACATAAGATCCGAACTCTTGTTTGTATTCCGCTGCTTCACTTCGGCCATGGAGATGCAGTTCCAAATACGTCGGCCGTCTGCCAAGCTCCTGTTTCAGCTCCCGATAATCAGCAAGCAGCCGTTCTTTGCGCGGCTGGCGTTTTTTCTGCATCTCTTCGAGAAGATGGATGGCTTGTATATCAAGATGCAGTTCGCACGTTTCTGGAACGGTTGGCACAATGGGTTCCCGCGCCTTTTTCTTTGTCTCATCTCGCCACGTATCAAACAGACGCAGTTTGACATCCGCATTGCGGTAGTTTCCGATTAAGTCGATAATGACGCAATAGTCTTTCCCTTCATACAGCCGCAGCCCGCGCCCGACTTGCTGGGTGAAGACAGTTAATGATTCCGTCGGCCTTACAAATAAGAGCGTATCAACGGAAGGAATGTCCACTCCTTCATTGAATAAGTCCACGGTGAAAATAGCGTCCAATTCACGGCGCTCCAACATGGCAATGGCCTGCTGGCGCGAAATGACCGTCTGCTTTGAATGAAGGCTGACCGTCCGGTAGCCGCGGCGTTGGAAATATTCGGACAGGAAATCAGCTTGCCTGATCGATGAACAAAAAACAAGCGTCCTTGTTTTCTTATACTTCTCCCACGCTCGCAAAATCTTCTCTGCCATCTCCTCGCGAAGCTGCACTTGAAGCAATTCTTCCTCATCATAGCGATTGCCAAGCCACTTGATTTGCGAATAGTCTGTGTCGTCGTAGACCCCGTAATAATGGAAGGGAGCCAACCAACCGCGCTGCACCGCTTCGATAAAATCGATGCGATACGCGACATTTCCGTCGCAAAGGGCGTATACGTCTTTGTTGTCGCTCCGATCTGGAGTAGCAGTGATGCCAAGCAAAAATTTCGGCTGAAAATAACAAAGGACGCGGTCGTACGAGCGGGCCGCCGCATGATGGAACTCGTCGACAACAATCAAATCAAATGCGTCCGAGCGAAACGAATGCAAATGTTTTTTCATGCTCAACGTAAAGATCGAGGCAAATACCATGTCGGCATCTCTGTCTTTTTGGTTGCCATCGTACAGTCCTGCTGTCCGATCAGGAATCACGCGTTCAAACGAGCGCTTCGCTTGACGAAGAATTTCCTCACGATGGGCGATAAACAGCACCCGCGAAAAGCGGCGGGCAAAAAAGGCGGCCAAGTATGTTTTCCCGAGCCCAGTCGCCATGACCACCATCGCTTTGTCGTATCCTTCTTCATAGGCTGCTTCCAGCCGCTCCAACGCCTCAACTTGGGCAAAGCGCGGCTGGATCATTCCGTATGGCGCCGCCGCTTCATGGACAACATCGGTCTTGTCCGTCATCTCCTTCTCTTGCTTCTTCTCCGTTTCCGTCGGAAGCATCAGCTCAATTTCCTCAGTCTCCGCCCATATGCGGGCCAAATTGGGGTGCCGCTGATGGCAGCTTTGATACTCGTTTTCATAGTCAGCAACCGTTTCTCGATTGACCGGCACGGTTTCCGGGGCGTAAAACAGCTTTAAAAACTGCTCCATTGCTTCGGCAAATACATCCTCATCAACGCTCTTATCCAATCCAAGGTTCCACTCGACACCTTCAGTGAGCGCTGAACGGGACAAGTTGGAAGAACCGACAATGAAGTAGCCGCCTTCTGCATCTTCAAACAGGTACGCTTTCGGATGAAAGGATATGCCCTTGCTCCGATACAAGCGAACTTCAATGTCTGGATGGACGGATATGAGCTCGCGCAGCGCCTCTGGCTGGGTGACAAACAAGTAATCACCAACGCAAATTTTGATATCCGCCTCCCGCTCTGCAGCTGCCCGCAAACTGTCCTTCAACAGGTGAACGCCGGACTTCATGGCAAACGATGTCAGTATGTATATCGTCGACGAGCGTCCTATCTGTTCCTGCAACTTGTCGAGGAGGCGGTTGGAAATCAACTCCACCTTACTCATCGTGAACCTCAATCAAGAAAATTTTCTCCCGAAAGCCGCCGCGCTTCTCTGCCTTTTGGGCGCGGATTTGTTCCACTTGTTCGATCGAAGCGCCATGGCATTGGGCTAAAGCATGAATAATTTCCAATACATCTGCGAGTTCTTCAAGAGCCGCCTCATCCGTTTTCGCTTGGACGTATTCCTCAAGCTCCTCAAACGCTTTTTTCTGCAGTTCCTTTCGGTACTCTTCATCACCAAGTATGCGGGCGGTGAACGTTTTTCCTGACTGTTCAATAATGGTGGGAATGCGGTCACGGACGAGTTTGTTGTATATTGGCATGTTCATTCCTCCATTTACAAAACTATACTACTATTTTACAAAATTCCGCTTTTTTTTCATAGGACAGAACATACAGGAGACCATCATTTCTAAGTCCTATTGCGCTGTCGCAAAATGAAAACACGAAAAAATTCACATACTCCCCCCTCCCTCATCCCATACTAAAGAAAAATCGACATCATTCGCATCCAGGGGGCGATCATGGAACAATGGATTCTTTGGCTGCTTGCTGCGCTAGGCATCGGTTTGTTGGGGCTCAGCTTCCGTTTTCTTCCAACAAGGGAAGGTTCGATCGTGGCAGGGGCCGGGCTGCTCGAGTATCCGGTCCGTTTTTTTTGCTTCTTATACAAATAACAGCGTCATTTTTGAATATCTTCTCTATCCGGTTGTCAGTGTGTACGTCTATGCCACCTCGCGCCGGGCGCGCTGGCCGGGTGTGGCGGCGCAATGCGCGGGGTATGCGGCGGTGCTGACGGCCCTTGAGGTTGTCTTTGAACGGCATACGGATTTGATCGAATATCATGGTTGGAAGTGGGAATACTCACTCGTTACAATGTTTCTGTTGACGTTGGCCGTTCGGTTGCTCGCAGGGCGAATGCTGAGACGAAATGAGTGAGCCAGCATGTCTATTTTTGCCCATTTGGCGCTATACATATAGTATCATGTCCAAAAGGAGGCAAACGGGATGGTGCTGTTTGACATCAAACACCGCCTGTATTATGAAGCCATCAATTCCGCGCGTCCAAAAATGGCGCCGATCCGCCAAGACCGGGCGTGGGGGTATGTATGGAAGAACGTAAATGGCGAGCGGGTGAAGTTTTGGATCGATTTCCAGCGCGGACAGTATCTCTATTTTGAATATGGACGAAAATGGTATCGAGTGAAGTATTTGCAGGCGAACGGGCGGAAATCAGGCGAAGACATATTGAACGGGGCGATGATCGATTTGACGGTGGATGGGCATCGGCTACTGTTCATGAAAGGGCGCATCGGCCGTGAGACGGCGCACGCGATGTAAACGGGGGCTGCGCCTTGGGTGCCCTGCATGAATCGGTCTACAGCCGCGCTTGCGCCCATGCCTGATCAAACGCCCGGTGGATCTATGACATTCTGATCGGCCGCACAGCACAGGCTGGACAACAGAACCCCTGACAGGAGAGGATGAAGACATGGATCGAATCCACTTATGGGTGTTGCTGGCGCTGGGCCTCATCCTATTGGTTTTCAGCTTGCGCAAACCGCCCATTAAAGACGTGATTCTCGTGTTTTTATTGAAAGCTTATTTTTCCACCTTTTTCGGTGTCATTGTGGTCGAAAAGCATTTGCTCGACTATCCCGTGAGGTTTTTGGGGCAATACTTCGACACGAGCATCTTGTTTGAATACTTTCTGTATCCGATCATGTGTGTGTATTTTTATCGAACATCGTACCATTCGAGCTTTTTCGGCATTGTCGGACAATGCGCCTTGTATACAGCCGCTTTGACATTCGTGGAAGTTCTTTATGAAAGGCATACCAATTTGATTCGATATCATGCGTGGACATGGATGCATTCGTATGTAACCATTTTCCTTCTATCGTTTTCTGTTCGGATGCTGATGAAGTGGATCAACCGCCGGGAAGAGTCCGTCCACTGGCGTCCATGACCTCACCAAAGCGCCCGAACGGACAAGAGGCAACGACGGCTTCCCGCCAGAAACCGTTTGCGGCTGGACGAATGTCCGTATGCGAACACGCGAGATCCTCTTGGCGGCAGATGTCAAAGCAAGCATACAGGCGGCAAAGAGCGCCTCGGTCTCCTTGCCGCCTTCTTTTTATGCCCACCACATCTCCGGCAGTTCTTCTTTGAACAACACCTTTTTCAAGAGGGCGACGGCCTTTGACAGCCCTTCATCGATCGAAGCGAGCATATCTTCGTGTTCGATTGACAGCACGTAGTCGTAGCCGACGGCGCGCAGGGCGCTGACGATGTCGCGCCACATTTTTTCGCTTTGCCCGTAGCCGACGGTGCGGAACACCCATGAGCGATCGAGAATTTGGCTGTAATGTTTCGTATCGAGCACGCCGTTTTTGCGGATGTTCGCTTCATCTAAGTACGTGTCTTTCGCATGGACGTGGAAAATCGCTTTTTCGCGGCCGAGCAGTTTGATCGCCTCAACCGGGTCGATGCCTTGCCAAAGCAAGTGGCTCGGGTCAAAGTTGGCGCCGATCGCTTCACCGACGTGTTCGCGCAGTTTGAGGAGCGTTTCCGGGTTGTAGACGACGAAGCCCGGATGCATTTCAAAGGCGATTTGCGTGATGCCGTGCTCCTTGGCGAACGCTGCTTCTTCACGCCAGTACGGGATGACGACTTCTTCCCATTGCCATTTTAAAATTTCCAAGTAATCCGGCGGCCAGGAGCACGTGACCCAGTTTGGGTATTTGGCGCCGGGATGGTCGCCCGGGCAGCCGGAGAAGGCGTTGATGACCGGGACTTCAAGCTGCTCAGCGAGCCTGACCGTTTTCCTCCATGTATCATGCGACTGTTTCGCGAACGCTTTGTCCGGATGAAGCGGGTTGCCATGGCAGCTTAAGGCGCTGATCACAAGGCCGCGGTCGGCGACGGCTTTTTTCAGAGCTTTGATTTTTTCCGGCTGGTCCAAAAGTGCATCAGGATCGCAATGGGCGTTGCCCGGGTAATTGCCGGTGCCAAGCTCAACGGCCTCAATGCCCATGGCGGCGACTTTGTCGAGCATGTCTTCCAACGGCAGCTGTTGATACAAGACGGTAAATACGCCTACTTTCATCTCGTTCTTCTCCCCTTTCTAGCGGTGTGAAGCCGGCCGGTCGGCGGCCGGCCCCCCCGTGTCGTTTTGTTTTGGCGCGCCGTTCGCGCCCGTGCTGGCCGCGCTGACGCCGCTTATTCCGCCACCCGCACCCACCGTTTGGTGCGATGGCTTTCCAAAATGGCGTCAACGATCGCCATCGTGCGATGGCCGTCGGCGATCGTCGCAAACGGCAGTTCCCCGAGCGCCTCGCCGCGTTGTTTCCGGATGATGGCGCTGTAAAAATCACGGAACAGGTTTTTCAGCCCGTCCGGCCAGCCTTCCTCATGGCCGCCCGGATAATGGGCGTAAGCGGCGGCTTGCGGCGACAAGAGTGCTGGGTCGCGGACGATTTCTTCGTTCGGGCCGTTGCGGCGCCCGACCCAGAGGCGGTTCGGGTGCTCTTGGTCCCAGGCGAGCGTCATGGCATCGGCGGCGATTTCAAAATAGAGCCGGTTTTTCCGGCCGGCGCTCACTTGGGAAATCGTAAACGCCCCATGGGTGCCGTCGTCAAAATGGACGAGCACGCTGCCGCCGTCTTCGGTGTCAATCTGGACTGGCTCCGCGTCTTGGTTGTTGCCGGATGTAAACGTGCTCCCTTCCTGTTTCGGCTTGTAGCGAACCGGATGGACGGTGCGCAAGTCGGCGAACACTTCGACGATGCGTTTTCCGAGCACGTATTGCACTGTGTCGCACCAGTGCGAACCGATGTCGGCGATGGCGCGCGACGGGCCGTTTTGCGCCGGCTCAAGCCGCCAGTTGTAGTCGGTGTCATACAAGAGCCAGTCTTGCACATAGCCGCCGTACACGAAATGGACGCGCTTCGCCTCACGGGCAAGCCGCTCTTTCACCTCGACAACGAGCGGGTAGTGGCGGTAGTTGAAGCAGACCGCGCTAAGGCTTTCGCTTTGTTCAGCGAGCCGCTTCAATTCCGCCGACTGTTCGCTGTCCATGGCGAGCGGCTTTTCCGACAATAAATGTTTTCCCGCCTCAAGCACCGCCTTGTTGATGGGAAAATGCGAAACGTTGCGCGTGCAGTTGTGAACGGCTTCGACGTCCGGGTCGTCAATTAAAGCGCGGTAGTCGCCGTATGCTTTCGGAATCCCGAACCGGCGCGCGGCTTCCTCTGCTTTTTCTTGGCTGCTTGAGGCGATGGCGACAATGTTCACCAACGGCAGGCGTCGAAGCGCCTCAATATGGGAAGAAGCGGAAAAGCCCGTGCCGATAATGCCGACGTTGATCGGTTTCACTGCGTCACTCCTCCTTGTTTCGCTTTGATCGGCTCCAGCGGCTTGACGTTGCCGAAGACGATTTCCCCGCGGTTGACCGGCGCGGCCCAGCTTACGGCGTTGGCGATCACTTTCAGCACATCCGGATGATGGTACGTCGGGTACGTTTCATGGCCAGGGCGGAAGTAGAAAATTTTCCCTTTCCCGCGCGTAAACGTGCAACCGCTGCGGAACACTTCTCCGCCTTCAAACCAGCTGATGAAAATCGTTTCGTCCGGCTCTGGGATGTCGAAAAACTCGCCGTACATTTCTTCCTGCTCAAGCTCGATGTACGGTCCGATTCCTTCCACGATCGGATGGCCCGGGGCGACGACCCAGAGACGCTCTTTTTCATCGGCTTCGCGCCATTTCAAATTGCATGTCGTCCCCATCAGCTTTTTGAAAATTTTCGAGAAATGGCCGGAATGAAGGACAATGAGCCCCATTCCTTCCAGCACGCGGCGGTGGACGCGTTCGACAACCTCATCTTTCACTTCATCATGGGCGATATGCCCCCACCAGACGAGGACGTCGCACCGGTCGAGCACCTCGTCGGTCAAGCCGTGCTCCGGTTCGTCCAAGACAGCGGTCGCGGCGTCAAATCCCGCTTCAGCCAGGTAGCGCGCGATGACAGTATGCATGCCTTCCGGATAAATGGCTCTTACCTGTTCATCTTTCTTTTCATGGCGAAATTCGTTCCAAACGACGACGCGGATCGGTGTGGTCATTCGCTGATCCCCCTGGTTCTTTCGGCCTGCCTGTATGCGGCTAGGCCGAGTGTTTTTTGGAATGTTTCTCCATGTTCGCGGCTCGTTGGGATGCCAGTGCGATTCATGGAGCGTTTCTCACCATTCGATGCGGACTTGCCGCCCTTGTTCAGATGATTCGTAAATCGCTTCCAACACTTTAGCGATCGTAAGCCCTTGTTCAGCGGTGCAAAGCGGCGGCGTGTTCTCGGCGATGCTCGTCAAGAAATGGTCAAGGAGCGCCACCCGCTCGCTCTGGTCATCAAAATGGAGCGTGACATCGGCCGGAACGCCGTGTTCGTTGCGGAACCATTTCACTTCTTGGCGGTTTCCGGCGATATTCCACTCCCAGCGCACGCCGCCTTCCGTGCCAAGAAACTCGACATATGCCCGCTCTTCTTCAATATGCGACGCCCAGCTCGTCTCAAGCAGCACCGTCGCGTCGTTTTCGAGCTGGATGAACGCCGAGGCGAAATCTTCGACCGTATAGGCGGCATCAGGCGCAAACGATGTTCCCGGCCATGCCCCTTGGCGGCGCGGGCCGAACTTCGCGTACGTTTTCCCCGTCACCGCGACCGGGTTCGGGTTCCCGAGCAGCCAAAGCGTCACATCGAGCATATGGACGCCCAAATCGATGAGCGGGCCGCCGCCGGAGCGTTCGCGGTCAAAAAACCACGCCCCCCATGCGGGAATGCCGCGGCGGCGCACCCAACCCGTTTTCGCGTAATAAATCTCACCGAACGCGCCAGATTGGATTCGCTCATGAAGCCATTGCGCCGCTTGGCGGAAGCGGTTGTTCAGCGCCACCATAAACTGCTTGCCTGATTCGTCTCGGGCGCGGATGATGGCGTCCGCCTCTTCCGCTTTGGTCACCATCGGCTTTTCGCAAAGAACGTGTTTTCCGGCCCGCAAACTGTCGACCGACACTTGGGCGTGCAAAAAATTCGGCACGGTAATGATGACGGCATCGACATCTGGTGAAGCGAGCAGTTCCTTGTAGTCGCAATACACTTCACGGATGCCGTACGTTTTCGCTTTTTCCACAGCCGCTTGTTCATTGACGTCGCAAATCGCCTGCAAGACGGCGCGCTCCGAAAGGTTTAGCGCCGCCTTGATGTGTTCATTGGAAATCCCTCCGGCTCCGATCAAGCCGAGGCGGATTGGAAGTGTGTTTCCCATGTCCTTTTCCCCCTTGCGCTCATTTGTTTTCTCTGTCCCATATGCTCCACCGATTCGCCGTCCGTTTTCTAAGTGATGTAATCGATTACATCACCATGCTAAAAAATCCGCCCGTTCCCCCGCACCGGACAGAGAGCGCTGTCAGCCCCTTTGCCCAGAGCGCTCTCCTCCACACGAATCGCGAATGACGAGCCGATCGGGAAGAACAAGCTGACGCCGCCGCGCGCTCGTTCCTTCAATGAGCGCAAGCAGCAATTCCATCGCCTTTTGCCCGATCTCAAACATCGGCTGGGCGATCGTCGTGAGGCTCGGTTCAAAAATCGAGGCCATTTGAATGTCGTCAAATCCGACAACGGCCACATCGTCGGGAACGCGTCCGCCTCGATGGCGAACCGCTTTGATCGCCCCAATCGCCATCTCATCGTTGGCGGCGAAAATCGCTGTCGGCGGCTTCTCAAGAGCGAGCAGCTTCAATGTCATGTTGTATCCCGATTCGTAGGAAAAGTCGCCTTCTTGCACAAGCGCGGCATCGACGTCGATGTCATGCTGCGCCAATGCTTGGTAGTAGCCGCGCAGCCGGTCGCGGCTTAAAATGATGTTCATTGGCCCGGACAGGTGGGCAATGCGGCGATGGCCGAGACGGATCAAGTGTTCTGTCGCCTTGCGGGCGCTGCTGATGTTGTCGATCGAAACGGTCGGGATGTCCGCCCCTTCCAAATACTCGCACGCCAAGACGATCGGAAACTGCCGCGCCATCTCTTCCACCAGCTCTTTGCGGATGCGGGCGGTCAAAAAAATCATCCCGTCGACTTGCCGCTGCGGCAGCAAATTCAAATACTGCTCCTCAAGCCGGACATCGTTTTGCGTATCGCCAAGCAGCACCTGATAGCCGTGCTCGAGGGCGACCGCTTCAATGCCGCGCAGCACCTTCGAGAAAAACGGATTCGTAATATCGGGCACGACGACGAGCACCGTCTCGGTCTCCATCCGCCGCAAATACCGGCCGAGCACGTTCGGCTGGTAGTTCAGCGCTTCAATGGCTTCGAGCACGCGCTGCCTTGTCTCTTCAGTGACGTTGCCCGCGTTGCGCAGCACGCGCGACACGGTGGCCGTCGATACGTTCGCCCGTTTCGCCACGTCTTTTATGCTTGCCATTCGTTATAGTCCTCTCAGTTATGTAATCGATTACATTTTCATCGTATATGAAAGACAGGGCGGTTGTCAAGCGTTGTTTTTTCGATCCGTCTTAGACATGGTTTGCCCCTTTCTCATATAAAGAAATGGATTTTTATCATCCCGCACCGGGAAGACCTCCACTTCCACGCATAAGCGTAAGTATGGGATGAATCGATGCCCCCACCTTCAAGCGCAAGCGCAGGTGGGACAGCGTTCAACACTTCGTCTCTATAAAAGACGTATCACATGATGAATCCAAGCATTGTCCAAGACTAGCGCACCCCCGCTCTTTCGACAAGAACCAAAAGTTCAGGAACATTTGTGGTGCTGGCAGGTCGGTGCTTGGATGACGGGAAGCCAATACAAAACAGAATCTTGGCAAAATGGGGTATACTGAAAATGAGAAAGTCGAGTTGAAAAAAGAGTTTTTGCGCATGTTGGTGCGATTGGAGCTGGATGAAGCGAGGCAGCGGCTGCTCTTGGGCTTTTTTGAAACGTATGTGAAGTTTGTCGGAGGAGGAAGAACAGCAACTGCAAAGAGAGGTGAAGGCGATGGAAACGAAAGAAAGAGAAAAAGTGTTGGAGCTGATCATTTCCTATGAGCAAAAAGGAAGGAAAGAAGGATTGGAAGAAGGGATCAAACGCGGGATTCAACAAGGGATCAAGCAAGGAATGAAACAAGGAATGAAGCAACTAATCCGCAACATGGCGCGCAAAGGAATGACGGTGGAAGACATTGCCCGGTTGGTGGATCTTCCAGAGAAAGATGTTCGGGGATTGCTTGAAAAGTAGGGAAATCAAAAGCAAGTGGATGGCCCTGGAAAATACCCAAGGAAGACGGTTGGCGGCGACAAGCGGCCAACCGATCGTCGTACGAACGGCATGGCCTAAAGATGCCCGGAGACCGCCGTGGTTGTGAAGACCGTGACTTTCGAAGATCCAGTGCTTAAAAAAAGCCTAACCAACAATCTATGAATAGTTGGGAGAGGGGAACTCCATGGAAATTAGAAAACCAAACGATTCGGAATACAAAAAGATTTTATCACTTACACCACAAGCATTATTCGAAGGCACATTAGGCGAAGCAAAACCGTCAGATGAAAAAGTCAAACAACTGATTGAGCCATTATTGCAGAAAGGGAGCTATTATTTGATCGCAACGGAAGACCATCATCTCATAGGTTGGATTTTAATCGGAGCAAGCCAAGACCCACTTAGTGAGAAAAGATATGGATTCATCTACGAGTTGTTTGTGTTAGAAGAATTTAGAGGAAAGGGAATTGCAAGGAAATTAATAGAAACCGGCATCGAACATCTGAAACAAGATGGATATTCAGAGGTTCGTTTGCGTGTATATGCAGGGAATCAAGCGATGAAACTGTATGAAACATTCGGATTCAAGCAGAAAACCATAATCATGAGCATGAACGTATAAGGCAAACATATCCGTCCATCGGCATCCTTAGCAGGCGACAGGAAGAAGCGCCCTTGCCTGAACGCAAAGGCGCCCATAATGGAGTTCAGTCTGATTAATCTAATCAATCGCCTGGCGCGCGCGGTCTTGAAGCATTTTCACCCCAGCCAGCGAAATCAAGCCCATGACGACGATATAGAAGGAGATGGCCGTGGCGCTGCCGTATTTGTGCAAAAGCCATGTGCTCACGAGCGGCGCTGGGCCGCCGGCGATGATCGATGCCAACTGGTAACCGAGCGAAGCGCCGCTGTAGCGCAAGCGCGTCGGGAAGTTTTCCGCGATCATGGCCGCCTGCGGGCCATACAGCATGCCGTGGAACACCATGGCCACGACCGTCGCCAAGAAGATCAGCCCGACACTTTTCGTATTGACAAGCCAATAATACGGAAACGCCCAAAGCATCAACAAAATCGTGCCCGTCATGTAGACGCGGCGGCGGCCCCACCGATCGGATAAATGGCCGGAATAGACGATCGAAAGCGCGTTGATCACCGCAGCGATAATCGTCACATTGACGAAAACGCTTTTTTCCATCCCCAAAAATGTCGTCCCATAGCTGACGATAAACGTGACAAAAATGTAGAATGACCCGTTTTCAATCACCCGCGCAAGCGCTGACCATAGAATTTCGCGCGGATGCTTGACCAGCACCTCGCCGACCGGCATCTTGCTCGTTTCTTGTTTTTTCATCGCTTCTTGGAACAGCGGCGATTCGAGCACTTTCAGCCGGATGTACAGCCCGATGGCGATGAGAAGGAAGCTTATGAGAAACGGAACGCGCCATCCCCACGCATAAAAGCTGTCGCCGCCCGCCGCAAGCATCAGCGTCGTCACAAGGGAAGAGGACAACAGCCCGAACGGCACGCCCATTTGCGGCAGCGAGGCCATAAACCCACGCCGTTTGCCTTCTTCCCACTCCATCGCAATCAAAATTGCGCCGCCCCATTCCCCGCCGACCCCGATGCCTTGAATGAGACGCAGCGCGGTCACCAGCACCGGCGCCCACAGGCCGATTTGCTCATAGGTCGGCATCAGGCCGATCAGCGCGGTCGCCAACCCCATCAGCAACAAAGTGGCCACCAACGTCGCCTTCCGCCCGATGCGGTCGCCGAAATGGCCGAAAATCGCGGCGCCGACCGGCCTGGCGATAAATCCTAACGCAAAGGTGGTAAAGGATTGCATCAGGGCGACGTACGAATCTCCCTCTGGAAAGAATAATTGTGGAAACACGAGAGCGGCCATCGTCCCGTAAAGGAAGAAATCGTACCATTCAATCGTCGTACCGACCACACTGGAAATCGCCGCCCGCTTTTTTTTGACGCTTCAATTCCACCGTATCCATCATCGTTACAGCCATTCACAACACCCCTTTCACGCAATCAAAGTGCGCGCATCTCATGGAAACGGAAAAACAAATGGATGATAGCAAAAAAACGAACATAATGTTAGCGCTTCCAAAAACAAACCGTCATGGACTCGTTTCTTTGTCAGACCGTCATGACGTTTCACAAGCCCGTCATGGAGCTTTCCCTTCCCGCGCTACAAGCACATGCACAACGGCATCAACGACCGTTTCTTCCCGCTGGTTGACAATCCGCTGATGCACCGTGACGAGCCCGGCTTCCTCGCCCCGTTCCGTCAACCGCTTCACTTCCGATTCCACGTAAATCGTATCGCCGATTTTCACCGGACGGACGAAGCGGAGCGCGTCGATGCCGTAAAAAGCGAGCACACATCCCGGCTCCATCACCCATAGTCCCGTCACCACCGACATTGTCAGCATCCCGTGGGCGATCCGTTCGCCAAACCGCGTCTGCCGTGCGTACTCGCGGTCGAGATGGAGCGGATAAAAATCACCGGAAACGCCGGCAAACTGCACAATATCAGCTTCGGTAATCGTCCGCCCGCGCGAACGGTGGCGCTCGCCAAGTGCATACTGTTCAAACGGACGGTCAAATCGCACGCCTTCCCCTCCTCTTGATTGGTCCAAAAAAGAGTAAAATGAAATTCCACCCCCTTCCGGTCTGACAGCTATATTTTTATAATATTCAGAATATTGTCTGTGTAGATTTTCCTTTGCGCATCCCTCCCCGTTAGCCGTCTGTCATTAACATATGAACGGAGTGGAGCGGATAGAACTGCTCCTCCTCTGTTTCGTGTTTCAAAATGGGCATTACCCCAAAAAACAAAAGGATGCTCGCTTGGCATCCTTTTTCACGTTCGTTCCTTATTCTTTTACCGAGCCGGACGTGAGCCCAGAGACGATGCGGCGCTGGAACAACAGCACCATGATGACGAGCGGGATCGTCACAATCACGGTGGCCGCGGAAATTTCGCCCCACGGGATCGTATACTGGCCTTGGAACATGGCAATGCCGACCGGAACGGTTTTGTATTTTTCCGCCGTATTGATCGTCAAGGCAAATAAAAATTCGTTCCATGCGGCAATGAAGACGAGAATGGACGTCGTAAACACCCCTGGCACAGCGAGCGGCAAAATGATTTTAAAATACGTCTGCATCGGCGTCGCCCCGTCCATTTTCGCCGCTTCTTCCAAATCAAACGGAATCTTGCGGAAAAAGGTGACCAACAGCCAAATCGACAACGGCAAGGCAAACGTCGTATACGGAATGATCAATCCCAAGTAGCTGTTCGTCAACCCGAATTTTTTCACAAACATGTAAATCGGAGAAATGGTGGCAATTTGCGGAAACATGGATACAGCCAACACCAAGCCGAGAATGACCGTCTTGCCTTTAAATTCAAGGCGCGCAATCGCATAAGCCGCAAACGCGGCGACAAAGACCGTATACACCGTCGTAATGGTCGCCACGACCGTGCTGTTCCATAAATAGCGCAAAAACGGGTAATTGACAAAGACCGACACATAGGATTTTAAGGTCGGATGGCTCGTAAACCAATCGAACGCTTTGTCGCCAAACAATTCGCTAAGCGGCTTAATGGAACTGAGCAAAACCCATAAAAACGGAAACATCACAAAGAACACAAACAGGGCCAAAAACACGTAAAAGAACGGACCGGCTTTTTTTTGCATCGTCTCACCCCTTCGTTATCGTTTGACGCTGGAGCCATCAGACAACAAATCTTTCCCAAGCCAGCGAATATAGATCATGGAAATCACCGCCACGCAGAGAAACACGATGACAGCGAGCGCCGATCCCGCACCGAAATTCGTCTGCGAGAACATGACTTTATACGCTAAAATGGAAATCGTTTCCGTCGAGTTCGCCGGCCCTCCGCCGGTTAAGACATAAATCAAGTCGAACACGCGGAACGCATCGAGCGTGCGGAACAACAACGCGACTAAAATGCTTGATTTTAACAGCGGCAGCGTGATTTTTGTGAATTGCTGCCATTTGGTGGCCCCGTCGATCGAGGCGGCCTCATACAACGAACTCGGGATCGTTTGCAGCCCGGCCAGCAGCAAAAGCGCCATATAAGGGGTTGTCTTCCATACATCGGCAAAAATGACCGCAAACATCGCCCCCGCTTCCGTCGTCAACAAATCTCCCATCCGGTCGACCAAACCGATTGTTTCAAAATAATGGGCGACAATGCCGTTTTGTCCATCATATAAAAATTTCCACATCAGCGCCGATACGGCAGTCGGAATCGCCCACGGAATCAAAATCGTCGCCCGCACCAACCCTCGTCCAAAAAAGGCCTTATTGATGAGCAACGCAATTCCGAGCCCTAACACCAGCTCAATGGCGACCGACACCACCGTAAAGAACGTCGTATTCCATAACGCTTTCCATAAGCGCATGTCGCTGAAGCTGTCCTTATAATGCTTGAGGCCGACAAAGTTCGGCTCGATCACAACCCCTTCGAGCCCTTCGGCCAAGCCGACGACTTTATCCGCCTGCTGCAGTTCGCCCGCTTTTTTCATCTCCTTAAGCGCTCGGACGACATCATGAACCGTGTCGGTCAGCCGCTCGGCCGTCTGTTTGTCCAGCTCGGCGATCTTCAGCTCATCGCTTGGCGTCTCGAAATTGTCGAGCACTTCGTTCACTTTGTCATATTGCCTTGCCACTTGATCATTCGAACGGATCGCCGCATCCAGTTTCGCGAGCTTTTGTTCGATTTGCGCCAACGTTTGTTTCGTTTGTCCATCCGCCGCCGCTATCTCCTGCTTAAGAGCGCTTTTGAGGAATGGATAGTTTTGCAGATATCCTTCCAGATCGAGGCTGTAACTCCAGTGAATCGACGATTTGGTCGGGTCGTTGAGCCGATAGTCGAACAAGCTGTAATAAAAAGACTGAATGACAGGCCAAATGGCAATCGCTAAAATGAGCAGCATGGCCGGTGCGACAAGCGAATAGCCTAATAGGCGCTCCATTCGCTTTTCATTCCTCATCGCTGTTCTCTCCCTTCTGCTTGGAAAAGGATATTAGCCTTCAGCACCGGGCAGATGACGGCCTGAAGGCTAATGAACCGAAAGTGGTCAAACAACGTGTTTGGCTGATGGGGGATTGGCCGGCGTTGGCCGGATTCAGATCGGCCACAAGCGCCGACCCAGTCATTCGCCTTACTTATTCAAGGCTACTTTCATTTCTTTTTCCATATTGGCCACGGCTTGTTCGACCGTCAGCTCCCCGGCCAGCGCTTTCGATACGTTGATTTGGATGATTTCGGAAATTTCCGGATAGTTCGGGACGACCGGGCGAGGCACAGCGGCGTTCAACGCATTGACAAATCCTTCTTCCGCAAAGAACGGATTGGCTTTTAAGACATCTGGATCTTTAAACAATTCCGGAAGCGTCGGCGCTAAGCCGCCATAAATCGCGGAAATTTTTTGCCCCTCCGGCCCCGTCATAAATTTGACAAATTCCCATGCTTCTTTCGGATGTTTCGAATATTTGTTGATCGCGGTCATCCAGCCGCCCAGCGCGGCAGCCGAACCTTTGTCTCCGGCCGGAAGCGGAGCCACGCCGACTTTGCCGACGATTTTCGATTGTTCTTTGTCGTTCGCTAGCGCGTATTGATAAGGCCAGTTGCGGATAAACGGCGATTGTCCTTCAATGAACGCGGTATGCGATTCTGGTTCAGTGAAGGTGGTGATGTTGCTCGGCACAACATCGGACTTGACGATTTCCACCATTTTCTTCAGCCCTTTGATCGTTTCCGGGCTGTTGATCATGACATTCCCGTTTTGATCGACGATTTGCCCGCCATAAGAGGCGATAAATTCAACCGCGTTGCACACCAATCCTTCATATTGTTTGGCCTGCATCAAATAGCCGAATTTCGTGCCGCCTTTTCCTTTCAGTTCTTTGGCCTCTTTTAAGAGTTCATCCCATGTTTTCGGCACTTTGTCCTTTGGCACCAGGTCGGTGCGATAGAACAGCATGCCGGCATCAATGAATTTCGGCATCGCCCATTGCTTGCCATTGAAGTTGCCGGCTGCGAGCGCCCCTTGGTTGTATTTACTGAGGTCAATGCCGTCTTTCTCAATAAAGCGGTCGAGCGGCAGCGTATAACCCGCTTGAGCAAACTCAGCCGGCCAAATGACGTCAAGATCCATGACATCGATTTCCGACGACTGCGCATTTAACATCGTGACATACGCATCATGCTGCTTTCCAGTGTCAGCCGGCATTTCGCGAAATTCCACATCGATGTTCGGGTGCGTTTTCTCGAACGCTTCAATGATTTTTTCGGTGGCTTTCGTGGAATCTTGGCCGCGGGCATAGACAATTTTCACTTTTTCAGACTGGCTCGTTTTCCCTTCTTCGTTTTTGCTGTCTTGACCCGTCTGGCTCTCGCTTTGGCCGCCGGAGCATGCCGCGAGCCCCATCGTAAGCGCTAACAAAACAGCTGATGTTTTTAACGTCTTTTTCATCGTCATTCTTCCCCTTTTAATTTTGGATTTGTCAAACACCGCATGGCATCGCGTATAGTGGTTGCTTCGACTGCCCCAATCACCTCCTGGACATGACATCGATTGACTTTTGACTTGGCATCCCCCACTGCTTGTCTATGCATCGATTGTTTGTAATCGATTACATAAAAATGGACGAACCATCCTCGTTTTCGCCTATTCTGTTCTTTTCTGGCCAAAGCCGAAAAGGGGACACTGTCTATCCGTTTCTCCTTTCAATGAAGACAACTTGTCTATCATCATCGCGCCCCTTATCCGCTTTGTCGTCTTCCTTTCACAAACTCCGTTATGTAATCGATTACAAAACCATCTTACATCGCCGTAAAATCGTTCGTCAAGCCCCTAAATTCTTTTTTTGTCTTATAAACAAAGAACCCCAAGCCGTTTGGCTTGGGATATGCCTCACACCTCCACCGTCTTCCCTTCCTCGACGATATGATAAAGCAAATGGGCTAAATGGTGAATCGGGCCGTATTCCTCTTCGCCGTCTTCCGTCATTTCTTCTTCTTCCGCGAATTCGAGGTCGTTTAAGTAGAGCGCCATAAACTCATAAAAGTCTTTCAGCTCAAAGCTGTAGCACGCGCTCGGATCTTCGTTGTCCTCCTCGTACTGAAGCATTAAGTAAGATACCTTGCCTTCGTTGTCCTCGGCGTCAAAAAAGACGAAATAGCCGATGTTCGTGTCAAGGTCAAACAGATGCCGCGTCCCGCCTTCGGTCGCCTTGTCAAAATCCTCTTGGCTCAACTTGCCGACGTTCATCGCTTCGACGTCGTCTTCGCGGTGAAACTGGACCGTAAATGTTTTCATCGTGATTTCCTCCTTAGAAAATGCTTAATGAATACGTTTTTGACAGCCGCTCGAGCAGTTTCACCCCGGTCAAGCTGTTCCCTTTGTCGTCAAGCGCCGGGCCGAAAATGCCGATGCCGCACCGCCCGGGCACGGCGGCGAGAATGCCGCCGGAGACGCCGCTTTTTGCCGGAATGCCGACCTTGATGGCAAATTCACCCGACGCATTGTACATGCCGCACGTGACCATGAACGTTTTGCAAATGCGGGCGACATCCAACGGCATGAGCGGCTCACTCGAATGCGGATCGCGGCCGTCAAGCGCGAACACCAAGCCGATGCGCGCCAGGTCGATGCACGTCATTTCGATGGCGCACTGTTTCGTGTACAAATCCATCAGCTCTTCGACATCTTCGTCAATCATCCCGTGCTGCTTGAGAAAATAGCAAAGCGAACGATTTAAAAACGCTGTTTCAAATTCGGAGCGGGCCACTTCGTCGGAGTACGAAATGCGTTCGTTGCCAGCGAGACGGCGGACGAACGCTAACAGCCGTTCCAGCCGTTCGGACACCGAGCCGCCTTGAATCATCGACGTGACGACAAGCGCGCCGGCGTTAATCATCGGATTCAGCGGCTTGGCAGGCTTTTCCTCTAATTTGGCAATGGAATGAAACGGATAATCCGTCGGCTCCATGCCGACTTTATGGAACACCTCATCCTCGCCCCGGTCGATGAGCACAAGGGCGAGCGCAATAATTTTGGAAATGCTTTGCAGCGTCACTTTCACCGTCACATCCCCGGCGCTTACCACCTCGTCATCCGGCGTGTAAATGGCGATCGACAGCTCATTCGGGTTCGCCTTGCCTAAGGCGGGGATGTAGTCAGCCACTTTTCCGTAGCGGGCGTACTGTTTCGCTTCTTCGACAAAGCGGACCAATTGTTCTTGACTGTACACAGGCATCACCGATCGTTAGTATCGCCTGTTTTTTCCTTTTCTATGCCCAAACGATTCAAACAGCGACAGTTTCAGACAGGGGACGCTTTGCCCTCAGCGGACCGCCGGCAAAAAACCGCCCCACTCCCCTCAAGTCTGCAGCCTATATAGATGCAACGAAATCGTTTAACATATCCTTGGCGGAAAAGTGGCTCATCCATTTTTGACTGTCGAAGGCAAGCCATAGGCTTGCCTCCGTCACGCTAAGGCGTGACGGAAGACCGAACAACGACTCGCTTCCAGACCCATTCATGGGTCTGGAAGCGGGTGTTGTTCGGTCACTCGACATTCGGATGAAATGACCGGTAAAAACGAAAAATGTTAAAGCTTTAAATTGCATCTATATAGGCCTGCTGCAACTGTTTTTCTTATTCTTCTTCAGGAAACACGTTTTTTAATTCGATCGCAAATCCGGGAAACATGCGAACAGGAATCGTATCATCGCGGACGTACATTCCTTGATGGCGGAATCTCCCTTCTTCCAGCACATAGACATCAATCGTCTCATTCATCGGATCGACAATCCAATATTCTTTCACCCCTGCCCGCTCGTAACGGTGAAATTTGACGATTTTATCCTTGCGCACCGTCGATTTTGAAATAATCTCCACAACGAGATCCGGCACGCCAACAATTCGTTTTTCGCGAATTTTGCTTTTGTCGCAGACAACGACAAGATCTGGCTCAATCCATTCGCGAATTTGTTCCGGATCATCCCGATCCGCCAAACAAACATCGATCGGAGCGCCAAATACGGTGCATGTTTTTCCACGCAAATAGGCCGCAAATTCCACCAGCAATTCACGCTGCACAGCCTGATGTTTCGGCGTTGGAGCGGGAGACATGTTGAAGACTTGGCCGTCAATGACCTCATAGCGTACATCTTCGTCAAGCATCATATATTGCGCATAAGTAAACGGCTGCCCTTTTTCCGGCGCTGGCATGAAAACGGCCTCCTTTCCTCTTTTCTTTTTAGTATACTTGAATACCGCCTGGCAACCTAGCGTTTTCTTTTTCTCAACAACCCGTTGTAGGCAAGGGAGACCGGTTTCAAGTATAATGAAAAAGAAATGAAAAAGAGGTGAGGAGCATGCAAGAAGCCATCAACATGTCCCCGTCCCCGTCATGGGAACATCAAATCGTTTGCGACAATCTTGTTTCCATGATCAAAGGAAAAAGCCCATGTCAACCGATTTCAAACTTGTCCGTGAAACTCGAAAAGAACGGAAAAGTGATGAACGAGTTTATCCAGCCGGATGTCGCTGTCTATTGCGAACGGCCTGAAAAAATCATCGGCGGCTATAAGGGGCGGCCGCTCATTGTCATCGAAGTTGTCAGCCCGTCAACCTACAAAATCGATGTGACGCTGAAAAAAGATTTGTACTGCGCCTACGGAGTGGAAGAATACTGGATCGTTGACCCATACAACAAAACGATCCGTCAGTGCACACTCGAACATGATCGATACGCCGAGACGATCATCGCCTGCGGAGAAACGTTCGATTCTGTGATCGGAACGATTGACACCGCGCTCGTTTTCCAAGGCGTGTAGAAGACGGGGAAAACCATTCTTTTCGGCCTATCGGCGGTTTTTGTGGCGGAAGTCGAGTCGATTTTGCAAAGTTCCTCAACTTAAAAAGAGTCTCTGCTGAACAACTCGTTTCCAATCACGAGTTCTTTAGCGGGACATCTTGCATGCTTTGTCGTATAATCAATGGCGAATTCTCTGTCGCAAAAGCAGGGGCGGACAGACAGAGGAAGATACGTTCAAAGGAGCATGAAAACAGAAAAAAACAGACTTGTCAGCAACAAGGATGCCGCTAGTCTTTCAACGGCATCCTTTTCCAACTCAACGCAAAATTCGCCATTGATTTTGTCCTGCTTTTCTTGTATAATCGGAAATGTCTCACCATCCATTTCGGGATGTAGCTCAGCTTGGTAGAGCACACGCATGGGGTGCGTGGGGTCGCAGGTTCAAATCCTGTCATCCCGATCGAAGGAAACCAGCCGAAAAAACGTTCGGCTGGTTTTTTGTTTTTCTTCCCCCGCGTTCCATCAGTTCCATCATTATGATGCTGTTTCCTCCTACGAAATCAGTCCAATCCGCTTCCCCGCCAAAGCGATGCAGTCAACGGCCATATCAATGTCTTCTTCCGTCATCGCGGCGGTGATGGAAAAGCGAATGCGCGCTGTCCCCTCAGGGACGGTCGGCGGCCGGATGGCGACGGCCGCGATGCCAGCTTCTTGCAGCTGCTCGCTCATGGCCACGGCCCGGTCGTTCGGACCGACGATCACGGGAACGATCGGCGTCTCGCTGCCGCCTGTGTCAAACCCAAGCCGCTTCAGCTTGGTGCGGAATCTTTCGCTTAGGGCGTGCAGCCGCTCGCGCCGCTTTGGCTCAGCTTGGACAATATGAATGGCAGCCTCATTGGCGGCAAGGACCGATGGCGGCAAGGCGGTTGTAAAAATCAAGCTGCGGGCGCTGTTGATCAAATAGTCGACCAGCCACGGCTCTCCCGTTACATACGCGCCGAAGCTGCCAAGCGCTTTGCTGAAGGTGCCGATGGCGATCACATCCTCTTCCTTCTCAAGCCCGAAATGGTGAAGCAGCCCTTCACCGTTCGGTCCGAACACGCCGCCGCTGTGCGCTTCGTCAACGAGCAAAACGGCACGGTAACGCCGCTTCAACTCAACCAGCTCCTCGAGTGGCGCCATATCGCCGTCCATGCTGAAGACGGCATCGGTGACGATCCATTTCCGCTTCGCGGGCGGAGATTGCTTCAACAATGATTCCAACTGATCGATGTCATTATGTCGATAGCGGAAACAGGCGGCTTTGCTCAAGCGGATGCCATCAATTAAACTCGCATGGTTCAACTTATCGCTAAAGACAAGATCATCTCGGCCAATTAAAGCTGTCAACACGCCGATGTTGGCCGTGTAGCCGCTGTTGAAAATAAGAGCCGCCTCTGCTTTTTTCCACTGTTTCAACGCGGCTTCCGCCCGCTCATAGAGCGGATGATTGCCGACGACGAGCCGCGACGCGCCCGCTCCGGCCCCATATGCCCTCATCGCCTCGCAGCCCGCTTCGATGAGCCGCCTATCATCCGCCAACCCTAAATAATTATTGGACGCTAAATTCAACATCGGCTTTCCGTTCAGGATGACCGTAGCGCCTGAAGCCTCTGCCCGGCGCAGCTGGCGTTTTTGCGCTTTTTGTTCCCATTCGTGCAGTTTGACGGTCAGTTCGGTTTTCATCCCTATCCCCCTTGTATGTAAACTGTTTATAAAAAATAGTTTACATTAAAACCCGCAACTCGGCTAGGAAAAGATGATCGGTTTTGTTAATTGATTATTTAGCACATTGTTTTGGAAATTATTCTTTTCCACCCTCGACCGCATGCATAGTTCAATCGCAGACATGTCATACTATACGTGTTATCAGCAAAAAGGAGGTGTTGGAAATGGATGTCCGTCGGGCGCAAGAAATCGCGTCGTCGCCGGTGATGGCAAACGTCACGTACAACGGCCAGCGCATTTACATTGAGCATGTCGACCAGCAAAAAGGCGTAGCAACGATCCACCCGCTTGACAACCCAAATCAAAAGCAAAGCGTGCCGGTCGCAAGCTTAGAGGAGCATTCGTAACGAAAAAAGCGAGAGAAAGGACGCGTCCTTTCTCCCGCTTTTTGATTTAATCGGCCGTCAGCTCTTCCCGCTGCTTGTAGGCCTCTTGCACCGTTTGTTCCTTCATCGCTGTCCGGCCTGCCGTCCGTGTGTCGGCGGCGCGGGCCGGATGCCCGGCGCGTTGGTTGTCCGGTTTCCGTTTCATCGCCCTCCCCTCCTTCATCCCTAGCATGCCCCGAATGAGACGGGTTTACGATAGCGAAGGGGAAAGAGAGCATTCTCGCCTCAAACACTATTTTACCTTATTTTTTCCAACAGCTCGATCCGGTTGCGGAACGGATCGCGAAACGAAAACCGCTTCACCCCTGGGATCGGTTTTTCGTCTTGCGTCGCGACGCCGTGCTCTTCCAAATAACGGCGCGCCGCTTCCACATCTTCCACTTCAAAGGCTGGGTGGCTTTTGCTGTTGTAGCCGTCGCGGTTTTCTGCTCCGATATGGAGCTCGATATCGCCGACTTTGTACCAAAGTCCACCGTTTCCTTTCAGCGATTCCGGCTTTTCGATTTCTTGAAAACCAAGCACACCGGTGTAAAAGGCGCGCGCTTCGTCTTCGGCGCCAAACGGAATGCAAATTTGCACATGGTCAAGCCGTTTTACACGAATCATCGTTCCTCTCCCCCCTGTCCGAATGCCGGTTTGATCCGGCGGATGAACGAAACTGCAGCAACCGCCCAAATGAGCAGCACTCCCTCGACCACCCAAATGTTTTTGACCACTTTCGCTTGATAAAGCGCAGGCAAGACGTCCATCGCCGCGTGAAGCAAAATCGCGTACAGGACATAACGGAACTGCCGCTGGCGCACGCCAAGCAAAACGAGGAGCGACAGCGCCACGTGCACTGTAAGCGCAAACAGCCGTTCCAAGCCGCCCAACACGTACATCGCAAACGGCGTGTGCAACACTTGCTCCTTGATCAGCTCCGCCTGTCCTGCCGGAAGCGATGGGGCGATCGTTTTGTCGAATGATCCGGATTGAATCAGGCTCGCAAGCACGATGACGTTGACTGCGCCAACCACCCCGAGCAATACCGCTTCCGTCCCGCCGTGCCCAAGCCCGAATGATAAACCATCGCCATATCCGCGATGTTGCTTTAGCAGCCAACGGAACCCGACATAGCGGCCAAGTTCTTCAAACACGCCAGCGGCGAGCGCGGCGTACAGGACAAAGAGCCAAACGCTGTCTGTTCCTTTTAACGCTGGCCGGCCCGGTTCGAGCACAGCGATGTGCAGCGCTTTTTCCAATACTTGTGAGAAAACGAGAAACACAACAGCCCCGACGCCGAGCGCTTTCCATGAAAGCCATCCTTTTTTTCTCCCGTACCATGCGAGACCAACAGGAACAAGCAGTGAAATGGCAAGCTGCACCGCCGCACCGATCATTCCCACGTCCCTCTCCCCCCTGCCGCTTATTTATGAACGGTTGCGCTGTTCTTGCTGCTCATAAAGAAACGATTGAACGATGAGATACAAATTGCCGACAACGATGATGACGAGAAACAAAACAGCCCTCATCTCTCCGCGCCAAAACGCGGTGAGCATCGACAAAATCCCCATCGCGATAAACACCTTGCCGCCAAGGCGGTGCGTTTTGTTCCAAACGGCCTCGCTTTCCAACGTCCACGGCGTGCGGATGCCGATAAAATAATTCGGTTTGATTTTCGGCATGTAGTTTCCCAACACGATGAACAGCACTCCGACACCAATCGGCACAAGCCGTCCAACATCGACCGGAACTCCGAGATTGTACGCCAATGTTGCGATATGCAGGAGCAAGAAAAAGAAGGCGAGCGCCGCGTTGACAATGCGATAGCTTTTTTGAAAACGGCCGTAACTTTCTTTTTTCGGGTCAAACTTCGGCAACACTCCCATCAACATGATGAGAAGTGTCATCAATAAGGGGGGAAGGAAGGCACCCAACCATTTGTTGCTGAAGCCGTCGGCTTCACCCGCTGCGTTCCAGTGAATGGCCACTTGATCCGGCAAATAAGGAATGGCAGCCAGACTGATGACATAGGCGAAAACTGTAAGCATGATCGCAAGCCGATTACTCTTCCACATGTTTCTCTCCCCTTTCGACAAAATCGTAAAACCAGCGCAGCAAATCTTGAAACACCGTCGTGTTCAGAGAGTAGTAGATATGCTGTCCCTCACGCCGGTCTTGCACCAAATCAGCCTGTTTGAGAATTTTCAAGTGATGCGAGACGCTCGGTTTTTGCATATCAAAATGCGAAGCGATCTCCCCTGCTGTCAACTCCCCGTTCCGCAACAAGGATAAAATTTTCCGGCGCGTCGGGTCGGCGATCGCTTTAAACGCTTCGTTGAATGACAATGGCGATCCCACCCTGCAAACGAGTTTTCGTTGGATGAACCGCTGAGGGGCATCTTTCGTTTATCACAGCTTCGTACGCGGCACATGCAAACGATTTTTCATGCCGGTCTATAGTTAGACATTTAGGAAATTATCTAAATACGGACAAAAACATTCGATATTTAGACATCTTTCTAATTAAAGAATATTCCATTTCCATTGGATTGTCAATGTATTTTTCGACTTTTCACCTCTCACATGCGGCATCCGACCGCTGCCCCTCGATGAAAGAGAAACAGCCCAGCGCCACCCCCTCCGCCACTGGCGGAGGGGGATTCCCCATTAACTTCCATTAAACCCCCGTCGGCCAAGCGGCGAGCAGCCGCTCGCTTTTTTCGCGCTTCGATGTCAGCAAATATTCAAGTGTCTGGCAAAGGAATTTCCGCGTCTTTGCTGGATGGATGACGTCATCGATCAAATGTTTGCGCGCCGCTCCATACGGCGAGCTGTCAAACGACCACTGCTTGAGCAGCTCCTGACGCCGCTCGTGCGGGTGGTCGGCGCGTTCAAGTTCGCGGCCGTATACGACGTTGACGCCGACTTCCGGACCGGTGAAATTGATTTCCGCGCTCGGCCAAGCGACAACAACATCCGCTCCCATCCCCGGCCCGCACATATTGCCGTACGCCGCCCCGATGCTTTTGCGGATGACAACCGAAATTTTCGGGACGGTTGATAGAGCAAGCGCCTGATTCCACACCATAATTTTCGTTGCCATTTTCGCTTTTTCCGCCTCGACGCTGATGCGGAAGCCAGGCGTATCGTGCAAAAAGATGAGCGGAATATGGTACGAGTCGCACAGGCAAATGAATTCCGTCGCCTTTTGGCATTCCTGCGGTCCGGGCGCTCCTGCGTATTGGTTGGGCTGATTGGCGATGATGCCGACGACATGGCCGTTTAAATGCGCCAAAGCGGCGATCAGCGCTTTGCCGAATGATTTCTGATACTCAAAATAATCGCCGTCATCGACAAGACAGGCGATGATTCGCCGCATATCATAGACGCGGCTTCGTCTGTCCGGCAAAATCGAAAACACTTCCTCCACCATCCGGTATGGATCATCGTCCGTCTTCCGCAGCGGCGGCCGCTCGTTCGCGTTTTGCGGCATGTATGAAAAAAATCGTTTCAGCTGCCCGATGCATTCCTCCTCTGTCTCGCCATCGGCGTCAATCTGTCCGGTGTATTGATGGTGGATGTCGACGCCGCCGAGCTCTTCCGGCGCGACGCGCTGCCCGTTGGCCAACTCAAGCATGCGCGGTCCAGCGATCGCCATGCACGTCCCCTTCAGCTGCGTGACAAAGTCGCAGCTGACCGCCGTCCATGTCGGCCCGCCGTAGCTGTCCCCCAAAATTGCCGCCATCGTCGGCACTTGCCGGTGGTGGGTGAGCAGCTCGCGAGGAAACAATTTGTCGCTGATCCCGTCCGAGCCCATCCCATCCGGCATGCGCAACCCGCCGCCTTCATGGAGAAAAAACATCGGCAAGCCGTTTCTGACAGCCAACGCATGCATTTGCCGCGACTTGCGCAAATGAACGCTCCCCTCCGTTCCCGCGAGCACCGTTTTATCCCCGGCGATGATGACCGCCGAGCGGCCATTCACTTTGCCGATGCCGGCGACAAGCCCGTCTCCGTACGTCGTTTCTTCCAAGCCGGGCTGGTCGGATGTGTTCAGCTGTCCGAACTCGATAAACGTTTCGGCATCGACAAGCAGGTCGATCCGCTCTCTAGCCGTCAGCAGCCCTTTCTCGTGCTGCTTGGCGATTTTCTCCTCGCCGCCGCCCAGCGCAGCGCGCGCCTTTTTCGCCATCAGTTCGTCTGTTAATTGCCGCAAATTCTCCATCGTGATCCCCCTTTTCCAGAAAAAGGCGGGGCGGCCCGCGCCAAAACCCCGCCGCGATGTTATTCCCTCGGAAGCAGCTTTCGCAATACTTTGCCTGACGGCGTCGCCGGCAGTTCATCGATGAACTCGATATAGCGCGGATATTTGAACGCCGCCATATGCGCTTTCGCCCATTCGATCAACTCAGACGGCGCCACCTTTCCTTTGTGCGAATCATGAAGCACGACAAACGCTTTCGGCACTTCCCCTTTCATCGGGTCAGGCACGCCGATGACCGCACATTGCTTGACGGCCGGATGTTCGTTCAACAGCGCCTCGACGTCTTCCGGAAAGACGCTGTAGCCGGACACTTTGATCATTTCTTTCAACCGCCCTTGGAAATACAAATAGCCGTCTTCATCAACATACCCGATATCGCCCGTGTACACCCACCCGTCTTTCAGCGTCTCGTTCGTCGCGTCATCGCGCCGGAAGTAGCCTTTAAAGACACCTGGATTTTTGACGACAATTTCCCCCGACTGCCCAGGCCCAAGCTCCCGTTTCGTTTCCGGGTCGATGATGCGAATGTCCGTCTCATATGTCGGGATGCCGCACGATCCAAATTTCACACGGTCATCCGGCATAAACGTGTCGCACGTATGCGTCTCGCTCAACCCGTAGGCGGCTTCGTACAACAGGCAGCCGCCGGTCGCTTCCGCCCACCGCTCGGCAAGGTCTTTCGTCACCGGCAGACCGAAGCTGGTGGCCAAATTGCGCTTTAAACTTGACACATCAGCCGAAGTCGTAGGCAGCACTTGCAATATAGCAGCGTTCATCGGCGCGATGCTGTACCAGGCGGTCACCTTGTACGTTTCGATGGCCTTGATCGTCGCCAACGGGTCAAAGCGGGTGAACAGCACGCACGGGTGGCCGGTATACACCGGGGTATTCAACCCCATCACCATCCCGGCAATATGGCAAAGCGGCGAATGGGCCATCAGCACTTCCGCTTTTTCCGTCAGCCGGTTCGCCTGCGCGGATGCAGCCGTCTTAAACAGCGCGTTGCCGTATGTCAGCATCGCTCCTTTCGGCCGTCCGGTCGTCCCTGAGGTAAAAATGATCAGCCCGACATCGTTCCATAAGTCAATAGGGGCGGCTTCATCAAACGGCAAATAAGCGGCGATGATGGCGGCGAACTCATCCACGCCTTCACACGCCTGCTTCGGTTGCAGCACCTCCTCGCAAAGTGGGATCTCTCCAGATGGATCAGGGTACTCGCCGTAATGGCACGATACGGTAAACGACAACGGCGCTGTTTGTTGTTCCGCTTGTCGAACGCGCGGCACTCCTTCCTCTCCGGCGATGATGCCGGCAAGCGGCACTTCAGCGAAAAAATAGGCGAGCTCGGATTCGCGGTACATCGGGTTGAGCGGGACGACAATGCCGCCGAGCTGCTGAACGGCAAAGTGAGCGATGATGTATTGCGGGCAGTTTTGCATGTACAAAGCGACATAGCTTCCTTTCCCCACCCCTTTTTCCCGCAAATAGCGGGCAAAACGGTGAACGTGATCGAGCAAGGTTCCCCACGTGATCACCTTGTTATAGAAAATGTACGCCGGCTCGTTTTCCTCGCGTTCGCCGCGATGGCGCAAATAGCCATAGAGCGGCTGTTCGCCGAGCTCATAGCGGAGTTCCTTCGGCAGCCCGCTCGGCCAGTATGGGCGTGTTTCATTCATTCGTTTCACCATCCCTTATAAAAAATACTGAACGGTTAGTATGTTACCTTGCAGAAAACGCTTTCAAATACTTGTTCATGTCTCCTGCTTCATCCATATGCATATCATTTCGCCGTCATTCGCCAAATTCCTTTCTCGAACAGCCAATCATTTTATCCGACGCGGCAAACGACCACCCCCTTCCACGTTGGAGAAGGAGCGGCCGTTCGGAAAAGGAGGAAGCCTGAAGCAGCGCATGCGGCTTGGTGACGGTCATTGATGCGCTGCGGCCGGTCGGTGTGGACGATGCGTTTTATCCCTCCACCAGTGGCGGAGATATGGCAGCACCCAATGATCCAAGCCGTATCGTCCCGCATTGGCCCCGGCGACGAGGAGAAAGACGGTAAGAAGCACCATTTGCGGGTTCGTGCTCGTCGTGCCTGAGAACATGAAGGCGAAGTTCATAACAGCTCCCATGAGGGCGGCAAACGTCGTAAACAATCCGAGAATGAGCGCGATCCCGACGAGAAATTCACCCCATGGCACAAGAACGTTGAACAATCCGACATTCGGCAACGCCACGTGTTCGATAAACGCCGCCCACCAGCTTTGCACGGCCGGATGTTCCCCAGCGGCTTTCGCCAACGCTCCTTTTAAAAATCCGGTGGCGTCAAACCCTTGCGTGATTTTCCCCCATCCCGCCATTACCCACTCATACCCTAAATACAACCGGAACACCATCATCAACCACGACGCTGTGACGTGCTCGCGCAACCATTTGACAACCATCGTATTTCTCCCCTTTCGTTTTAGAAAATGTTCTTTACACTTTTATCTTAATCGTTTTTTTCGTCTGGCGGAGCATATTTGCTCACCATTTCACAATATATTCAAAAAGTTATGGTGGAATTATGACTACGAGATCCATTCACAATATTAAGCATTAGGTCTTTATCCATAGGAAAACGGATTGACCGGCATCGCCAACCGCCGTTCATTCGATGAGCGCCTCGCCAGCGAGTGGGAACGCACAAAGCGGCAGAAAGCGCCGTTTGCCGTCATGATGGTCGACATCGATGCGTTCAAACGGTTCAACGACACGTACGGCCATCAATGCGGGGACGACTGTTTGCGCAAAGTTGCCTTGTCGCTTGAACAAACAGCCAAGCAATACGGCGGGACGGCAGCGCGCTATGGGGGTGAGGAATTTGCCGTCATTTTGCCGCACACTTCGCCGTCCGAAGCAGCGGCTGCCGCTGAGGCGGTGCGGGCAAACGTCGAACGGCTCGCCATTCCGCACGATTCCTCCCCTGCTGCTTGTGTTGTTACGGTCAGCGTCGGAGCCGCCGTCGCCGTCCCACAGCCAAATGAAGGCGCGGAGTCCCTTCTTTCCCTTGCCAATCAGGCGCTTTATCGGGCCAAGCAAAACGGGCGCAACCGGACGGAAGTAGCCTGTTTCGTCCGTGAATGAATCCCTCCCCTTTTTCCTAGGCGCGCATACAATGGTCATAAACGGCTTTTACGGAAAAAGGGGATGGAAACTATGGCCATTATTAACGGAACCCAATATATCGAGCGCATTGACCATCTTCGGTCCAATGTATGGATCAACGGCGAGCGGGTCGTGGGAAAGTTGTCGGAGCACCCGGCCTTCGCCGGCGCGATCCGAAGCCAGGCGCGTCTATACGATGCCCAGCACGACCCAACGAAGCAGCCGGTGCTGACATTCCACACATCAACGGGGGAACTGGCCGGCGCATCGTTTTTGCGGCCGATGACAAAAGAAGATCTCGAACACCGGCGCTTGGCGTTTCAGGAATGGGCACGCCTGACCGCCGGGATGATGGGGCGCTCTCCTGATTACATGAATACCGCGGTGATGGCACTTGCCTCTGCGGCTGACTTTTTTGGACAGCAGCACCCGTCCTATGCCGAGCATATCGAGCGTCTATATGAGCGGGCGGTCGCCAATGACTTGTCCTTTACCCATACGTTCGTCAATCCGCAAGTGAACCGCTCCCTCGGCTATATGGAAGAAGACGGCGGGCCGATCGCCGCCAAAGTCGTCCGTGAAACAGCGGACGGACTCCTCATCAAAGGCGCCCGCCTGCTCGCCACCCAAGGCGGCATGACCGATGAACTGCTCGTTTTGCCGGCCGGCGGGACGCTTCTTGGCGATGAATACATGTACGCCTTTTCCATCCCGAGCAATACGCCGGGGCTGAAGTTCGTTTGCCGGCCGCCGTTGGCTGCAGGAACTTCGTCGTTTGACGCCCCTCTTGGCTCGCGCTTTGATGAAATCGATGCCATGGTCGTATTCGATGAAGTGCTTGTGCCCTGGGACCGGGTATTTTTCTACAAAAACGCCTGGCTTGCCAAAGAACTGGATGAGGAAACCCACCTGTCCATTATGCTGCTGCATCAAGTGTTGGCGCGGCGCATTGTCAAAACCGAGTTTTTCCTTGGGGCGGTGGAACTGCTTAGCGAGGCGATCCAAATCGGCGGGTACCAGCATGTGCAGGAAAAAATCGGAGAAATCGCCGCTGCTTTGGAGGCGCTCAGGGGAATGCTCCTTGCCTCGGAACTCCATGCCAAACCAGACCGGCGCGGCACAATGGTGCCGGACGCCGCCCCGCTTTACGTTGCTGCCTTTTTATACCAGCGCCTGTATCCACGCTTTGCCGACATCATTCAACTGCTTGGCGCCAGCGGGCTTGTCTGCCTGCCGACGGAAGCGGACTTTTCTTCCCCGCTCCGTCCAGATTTGGATCGGTACTTGCAAGCGGCGACGCTTCCCGCCGAACAACGGGTGCGGCTGTTCCGCTTCGCCTGGGATATGGCGATGAGCGCCTTCGGGACGCGGCAAACGCTGTATGAGCGGTTTTTCTTCGGCGATCCGGCTCGGTTTGCAACGACGTTCTACCACCGGTACGACCGAGAGGCATGCGCCGAGATCGTGCGTCAGTTTTTGGACAGCGAACAGCCATGACGGCGATGCCTCCCCCTGACGCGCGGGGGAGGCATCCGTATCAGCCGCGTGGCAGGCTACTTCGTCCGTTGCCGGTCAGGGAACAACAGGCTAAACAGCACCCCGGCCGCCAGCGCAATGGCAAATGTCGTAAACCGCGAGCTAACGATGGCCTCAAGCGGAGAAGAAATCCAAATGACCGTGCTGACAAAACCGGCCACAATCGTTGCGATGACGCCGACGCCGGAATACCGCTTCCAGAAGAAAGAGAGCAAAATCGCCGGCGACAACGTGCAGCCGATCCCTGCCCATGCCCAACTGACAATGAAATACACAAGCGACTCAGATGTCATCGCCAGCACCAAGCCAAGCAGCCCGGCGATGACCACCACCGCGCGGGAAAGCGCGACAAGCTGTTTTTCCGACAGGCGAAGGCGCAGCGAGCGGCGGACAATATCTTCGCTGATGGAGCTCGTGATCACGAGCAGCTGCGAATCGGCCGTTGTCACGATGGCGGCCAAAATACCCGACAAAAGCACTCCCGCGAGCCACGGCGGCAGCAAGTCGAGCGCCATGTGCGGCAACACCGTTTCAACATCGGCGAAAGATTGATTTTGATAAAGCGCAATCGCCGCCAGACCAATCAAAAACGCGCCACCATACGCCAACAGCGTCCAAACGATGGCGACCGTCTTCGCCGTTTTCGCCTCACGGGCGTCTTTTAGAGCCATAAAGCGGACGCTCAGCTGCGGCTGGCCGCCTAGATAGCCGAAAAACCAGGCAAAATTGTTAAACAACAATAGCCCAAGCGCAACACCGGTCACTCCCCCCGTCCATGAGTCGAGCCCTGGTTTCGCGTGATGGAGCGCTTCACTGATCGACAACCCGCCGCTATAAATTTCCACGAGCGCCACAATGGGCAAAATGACGAGCGTGGCCAACATGAGCACACTTTGAATCATATCCGTCCAGACGACGCTGACAAATCCGCCGGTGTACGACAAAAGGATGACAATCACCGCGCTGATGACCATGCCAAGCTTCGGATCGATATGAAACACGGCAAACAACGTCTTGCCCGCTCCCGCAATTTGCGCGCTGAAGTAAAACATCATAAAGCTAAAAATAAGGACGGTCGAAAGCCATAAAATCGTTTGCCCGTGGGCGCCGAACCGCTTGGCTAAATAGCCGGGCAAGGTCAGCGCTCCATGTCGCTCTGCCTCTTGGCGGAAACGGTCCGCCAAAAAGAGCCAGGCGCACACAATGCCGATGACAATGCCGACGGCCACCCAAATGGCAGAAAGGCCGCTTGCAAACACAAAACCCGTGTAGCCAAGCAGCAGCCATGCCGATTCGCCTGTCGCCCGCTCGGAAAACGCGAGCGCCCAACCGGGAAGTTTTTTTCCACCAAGCAAAAAGTCGGAATGGCTCATCTCCTTTTTCCCATACCAATAGCCAAGCGCCGCCATCACAAGACAATACAGCACGAGTTCCGCCAAGATGATGCCATTCATCGCTGTTCCTCCCTGTTTGGTATGGTTTTGCACAGGCGCACACCTGATCTGTCAGTCCGTCCCTCTCTTTTTGCTCCGCCATCCCACCCCCTTTTCATAAAAATGGCACTATCATCAGGCTGCGACGATAGTGCCGGTGACAACGACAGTTGGTGGTCTTCACCATGGAACCTTCTTTACTCTTTACATATGTGTCAACCCATCCTATTATTCCAATATGAGGCGCGTCCTACATCGGAACGTTTCGCTCTCGTCCGGACAGCATCCACATGTAAAGCTCCCTAAGTTGCGAGGCGGCGGGAATTATAATAAAGTGGAGATGAGTCAGTCCAAAAAAGGAGTGAGGAAGATGAACCGTTGGGAGAAGGAATTGGACAAATACGCCGAACTGGCGGTGAAAGTCGGGGTGAACATTCAGCCCGGGCAGACGCTGTTCGTCAACGCCCCGCTCGAGGCGGCGCCGCTCGTCCGCAAAATCGCCAAAACGGCGTACGAAACCGGGGCAAAGCATGTGTATGTCGAGTGGAACGACGAGGCGCTTACATACATTAAATTTCACCACGCCCCAGAGGAAGCGTTTTCCGAATATCCGATGTGGCGGGCAAGAGCGATGGAAGAACTCGCCGAACAAGGCGCTGCCTTTTTATCCATTTACGCCCCGAATCCGGACTTGTTAAAAGACGTCGATCCAAAGCGGATCGCGACCGCCAATAAAACAGCGGCGCAAGCGCTCGCCAACTATCGGAGCGCCATTATGGCCGACCGGAACTGCTGGTCGCTCATTTCCGTCCCCACACCGGCGTGGGCGCAAAAAGTATTTGGCGATCTGCGCGATGAAGAAGCCATCGACAAATTATGGGAAGCGATTTTCCGCATCACCCGCATCGATCATGACGATCCGATCGCTGCCTGGCGCGAACATAACGACCGGCTCGCCCGCATCGTCGATTACTTAAACAACAAGCAATACAAACAACTCGTTTATGAAGCGCCCGGCACCAATCTCACAGTCGAGCTCGTCGACGGGCACGTCTGGCACGGCGGCGCGGCGACGAGTCAAAGCGGCGTGCGCTTCAATCCCAACATCCCGACCGAAGAAGTATTTACCATGCCGCATAAAGACGGCGTCAACGGCACGGTGCGCAACACGAAGCCGCTCAATTACAACGGCAACGTGATCGATCGGTTTACGCTCACGTTCAAAGACGGTCAAGTCGTCGACTTCAGCGCCGAACAAGGATATGAGACGCTTAAGCACTTGCTTGACACCGATGACGGGGCGCGCCGCCTCGGGGAAGTCGCCCTCGTGCCGCACCAATCGCCGGTGTCGCTGTCCAATCTCATTTTTTACAACACGCTGTTTGACGAAAACGCCGCTTGCCATTTGGCGCTCGGCAAGGCGTATCCGACCAATATCGAGAACGGCGCTTCATTGTCCAAAGACGAACTCGACCGTCGCGGCGTCAACGACAGCCTCGTCCACGTCGACTTTATGATCGGCTCAGCTGATCTGAACATTGACGGCGTGACGAAAGACGGGAAGCGAGAGCCGATTTTCCGCAGCGGCAACTGGGCATTCGAACTGGCGTAATCGGTTTCGCCAGCTCTAAACAATAAGGCTGCGCCAAACGAGCGGCCAGACCCGACCGTTGGCGCAGCCTTATTCCGTTCAAGCACGGTTTTGCACGGAACCATTAGACCGAACGGATTGGTTTGTTTTCGTCCTGCAGCAAGTGCACAGCGGCAGATGCCGCCTGCGCCAGCTGCTCGCATTGCCGCAAACGAATGCCAAAGAGCACGAGCGGGTCGCGGTACGCCTCAGGGTTTTTGCGCATATGTTTGAGCTCGCCTTCCTGGGCAGCGATCTCCAGCTCCAGCCGTTTCAACGTTTCATCGAGCGCCGTCAATGGCGCATGGAAAAATTGAGTGACATCACGCTCAAGCGATTTGGCAAACCATTCAAACGGCAGCAACAACTGCTGGATGATCGCCTCCACCACCTCAGCGTAATCTTGCGTCTGGATCAACTGCTTATACTTTTGCGCCAGCATCGCCTTGTTTTGCGCAAAGGCACCGAGCAGTTTGCCCGCCCCTTTCAACAGCAGCTGGCTTGGCGTTCTCCGCAAGAAAACGTTCACCTTGTCTATTTGCACCCCGCTGATCAACCGATCCGTATCGCGCCGCCAATCGGCGAGAAGGCGAAAATCGCATTCGAGCTTGAGCCGTTCCTGGCCGAACATGGCGTTAAACCCTTCGCCCATTTCATGCAAAAACACCTGGCATTCGTTGAATTCGTCTTCCGTCGCTGCAATCCACTGTTCCATAGCAACTCGCAGCTTTGGCAACACCTCTTCGTTGAGATAAGCGCGAAGCCGTTCATTCGCTTTGTCGTTCAGCTCAAGAGGCAGGCGGGAAAAATCGCTGTCTTCGCTCACAAGATCCGCCATGTTGCGCAACAGATCGGGAATCGCCGTCAACAGCTCACCCCGCATGTCCGCCAAGACGGTGTGGAACGACTTTGCCGTTTTGGCCGTTTTCTCCTCTTGCAGGTCGCCAAGCTGATGAATGGCGCCGCTCAGTTTGGCCGCCATTTCTTTTTTCCATACGACCAGCTCCGCCAGTCGACTTTCCGCCTCGGCTCGCTGCCGGAACAAATGAGCGATGAACTGGCGGATCGTCGTTAAAATTGCTTCCTCGCGGCGGACAGGGGACACGCATCGGCGCATCTCCTCCAGCAAGCCGATGAGGGCTTGCTGCTGCTTGCGGTTTGGCGCATGCGGGGAATAGACGATGACACGGGCTTCCGGAACGATCGTACGAACGTGCGCTTCCACTTCCTCCACCATTCGCGCCGTCTCCTCTTCATCCACCATCCCGTCGCCCGGAGGAAGCAGCACGTACATCGGCGCATGCGGCGCCCGCTCATGAAGCCGCAGCAACAGCTGCTCATCAGCGCTGGAAAGCGGATCCTCGCCGTTCAGAAGAAAAAGAACGCTGTCAGCGAGCGAAAACGATACGAACGCTTCATGGTCGAATGAAGCGCGCCCGCCGAGCGGCCCGATATCCAGCAAGACAATCCCTTGCGGCACGAGTGAGAACGGAGCCGCACATTCAATGACAACATCATCAGGAAATCGGTTGGCGCGTCCTCCCGCCGCCTGTTGAAATTCATCAATGCTCGAAAAAACGGTAAACTGGTCGTCGCTGATTTTCGCGACTTCCATCTCCCCGCCGTTTCTCCACGCAAGCACCGGCGCAGATGGCGCCGCCAACGCTGCCTCGCCGACCAACGTCCGCAAAAACGCCAACCGCTCATGGCGCGACGCCCCAGCGACCAAAACGAAATGCGTCCGCGAATCAGACAGCTGCCGCACGAACCAGCGGAAGCGGAAATGCGAGCCCGCCCGCTGCTCTTCCGCCCAATCGGCAATTTCTTCAAATAGCGACACACCCGCTTCCCCAGCTTGCCGTTTCGCATGGACGAGCCGCTTAGCGGCGTCGTTGACCGTCTCTTCTTCAAACGCCTCAGGAAATTTCTCACTCCACGCCAACAAGGCAGCCGCGGCCACCGCTGTCTCCGGACCGTCGGCTAAACTCACCCAGCTTTTGACAAGCGGTGGCACCACTTCCACCAACTCTTTCAATCGGTACGGACCTTTCATCAATCCTGCATAGGCTTCCCCTAAAAGGCCAGGAATTCGCTTCCAGTCGTAGTCGCGGCCGATCGACAACTCATCATAGAGGCGATTCCACTCCGCGAGCCACGAAAAATAGAGGTCACCATCCCGATAACCGTTCCATAGCGCCTGCACAAGCCGTTCAAACTTCACCCGATCCGTTTCGTACAACAGCGCCAGGCAGCGTGAAAACCGCGCAGGCGCCATCGTTCGCGCATGTCCTTGTTCCACATAACCGGTCAAGATGTCCGCCCAGCGGCGCGCCGACGTCCGCACCGCCTCTCCTAAAGCAAGCTCGACGGCGCTTTCCCAATCACCTTGCTCCTCGAAAAAGGCGCGCGCCCATTCGGTCATGTTCGGATAATCCGGATACAACGTCACACCGCGCTTAATCATATCATCCGCTTTCGCGTTTTCCCCCAACTCACGGTAGAGCGAAAACAGGCGCAAAATGATTTCCGCATGCAACGTTTCGCTTTCCGTCTCAATCGAACGGTACAGCTCCTCGGCCAGCTCGAGCCGTCCAAGCTCATAGTAGCTGTCGGCGATATTTTTTTGCGCCCACGGGCGCAAATCGTCGTGATGGACTTGTTCCCATTTAAAGATCGCCGCTTCGTAGTCGCGGCGGTGGAAATACACTTCCCCTTGGGCAAAGCGAATCGACGACAAATCAGCGCCATCCCGATGCGCCGTGAAAAAAATATCGCCAAGCGCGCTGACAACGTCGCGTTCCCCCGCCTCGACGAGCGTCTCGTAAAATGTTTTATGAACAAGTTGCTGTTCAAACCCCATGTCGATCACCTGACTCGTATATTTGCCATGCATGTTCATTGTATGGCACGTTTTATGATTTTATTTCTATCCTATACATTTTAACAAACTTTCGCCGAAAGGAACGTTTCAATTTGTTTTCATTTGCAAGACAAAACACAGCTGTTCCATTAACGAGAAAATGCTTCTGCGATCGCAGTAAGCGTGCGATGCCAAAAGAGAGAAAGGTCGGCAAGCCCGGCCCAGACAAATAGAGGTTCTATTGCGTACGGAAGAAAAAAATCTCCCATCACAATTCAGCTAAACCGCGATAGGAGATTGATTTCCGTGCGATTTCGCCGTATATGTTTAATCAAAAAACGAAAGTCTCCTATCACAGCGCCCTCTGATCCGGCGCTCGCAATAGGAGACTTTTTTTCACGCTACTTCGTGCGTTCCTTCCGTATGTAAATGGCGTCCCAGGAGAGACTCGAACTCCCGACCGACGGCTTAGGGCCGCTGCCCCTTCCTCTACAAGCCGATTCGAAGAAGCCCGATGCGTCGGGGCAACTCGCAGTTGTTTCAAAGAAGCTATTGCTCGTTGCTCTATCCTGCTGAGCTACTGGGACATCATCGACAGAACACTCCAATATTCCCACTGTCGGCTCTTATAACCAAATAAAAAATTCCCCTCTCGCACATGGAATCAATCTTCTTTCCTGGCGATCGGAGAACTTCGTTCCAGCGCCTTTTGCGCGTTCTTTTTGTATGGAAATGGCGTCCCAGGAGAGACTCGAACTCCCGACCGACGGCTTAGAAGGCCGCTGCTCTATCCTACTGAGCTACTGGGACATAGCAATCATGATGACACTCTCATTATTCCGCTGTCCCTTCCTCTACAAGCCTACTCAAGGAAGCTTGGTGCGTCGGGACAACTCGTAGCCATTTCAAAGATGACTTTGCTCGTTGCTCTATCCTGCTGAGCTGCTGGAACAATATCCATACGATATTCACGATAAAATAAAGGAAAGCGGGTGATGGGAATCGAACCCACGACTTCAGCTTGGGAAGCTGAGGTTTTACCATTAAACTACACCCGCATGATCAATATCATTAGGACTTGTCTTAGAAACGACTGCAATAAAAATATAATCGCTAATTGTTTTTTTTGTCAATATCTTTTTTTGAAGTTAGTTAATAAACGCGCTCGAGAGGATTCGAACCCCTAACCTTCTGATCCGTAGTCAGATGCTCTATCCAATTGAGCTACGAGCGCATGATGGAAAAGCGGAAGACGGGACTCGAACCCGCGACCCCCACCTTGGCAAGGTGGTGTTCTACCACTGAACTACTTCCGCATCATGAGAAGAATTCATTCCTTCAAAACTAGATAACCGTCGGAAGAAGCCGCTTATAGGTCAAGCCCTCGATCGATTAGTATCCGTCAGCTCCACGTGTCGCCACGCTTCCACCTCGGACCTATCGACCTCGTCATCTTCGAGGGATCTTAC
>NZ_JAEIGB010000023.1:0-46067 GCF_022341265.1 Geobacillus sp. YHL | reverse complement strand
TTACGATATTAATTCCTGAAAATGGTTCGCTAACTAGTGATTGACAACGCCCGTAGTGAACCGAAAAAATGTTCTCCACAAAGTCTTGACTGACTCATACCAGACATGATCATTGCTTCGTATTGTTTGTGTGGGGTAAAATGGAAGTGTATTTAAGGGGTTGGAAAAGGAGGATATTTTTGAAGTTCGACGAATATACAATTGGTCAGTGAAACATGGAAAAGGTTCATTTCACTGGGGATGGATCTTTTCCCATCATCATATTCCGTGAAAAAAAGAAGGGGATGAGCATGAAGTTTTCTGAGTTTCGTTATGAGCGGCCGGACATCACTCAATTGCAGGCATCGTTTCAAGAAGCGCTTGATTCGTTCCGCCGTGCGGGGAGCGCCGCCTTGCAACACGAGGCGATGAAGCGGATCAATGAGCTGCGCCGCCGCTACAGCACGATGGCGAACCTTTGCCATATTCGCCATACGATCGATACAAACGATGAGTTCTATAAGAAAGAACAAGACTTTTTCGATGAAACGGAGCCGATCGTCAAGGGGCTTGTCAACGATTATTACCGCGCGCTTGTTTCCTCGCCGTTCCGCGCTGAATTGGAACAAGTGTGGGGGAAACAGCTGTTTGCGTTGGCCGAAACACAGCTGAAAACATACGCACCGGCGATTGTAGAGGACTTGCAAAAAGAAAACAAGCTGGCAAGCGAATATACGAAGCTCATCGCATCGGCGAAAATCATGTTTGAAGGGGAAGAGCGGACGCTTGCCCAGCTGCAGCCGTTTGTTGAGTCGCCGGACCGCGCGATGCGCCAACGGGCGAGTGAGGCACGATTTTCGTTTTTCATGGACTATGAAAAAGAACTCGATGAATTGTATGATGAGCTTGTCCACGTCCGCACGGCGATCGCCCGCAAGCTCGGTTTCCAAAACTTTGTGGAACTCGGCTATGCCCGTTTAGGCCGGACCGATTACAATGCCGATATGGTCGCAGGCTACCGCCGGCAAGTGAAAACGCACATCGTCCCACTCGCAGCAAAGCTGCGCGAGCGCCAGCGGCAGCGGATTCAGGTCGACCGGCTTACGTATTATGATGAGCCGTTCATGTTTCCGAGCGGCAACCCGGCGCCAAAAGGGGACGCCGCTTGGATTGTTGACAACGGCCGGCGCATGTATGAAGAGCTGTCGCCGGAAACAGGCGAGTTTTTCCGCTATATGGTCGAACATGAATTGATGGACCTCGTCGCCAAAAAAGGAAAGGCGGGCGGCGGCTATTGCACCTATATCGATGACTATAAGGCGCCGTTTATTTTCTCGAACTTTACCGGAACGTCCGGCGACATTGACGTACTGACCCATGAAGCGGGGCATGCGTTCCAAGTGTATGAGAGCCGCCATTACGACATTCCGGAATACAACTGGCCGACGCTTGAGGCGTGTGAAATCCATTCGATGAGCATGGAATTTTTCACATGGCCGTGGATGGAGCTCTTTTTCGGCGAAGACGCCGACAAATACCGGTTCGCCCATTTGAGCGACGCACTTTTGTTTTTGCCGTACGGCGTTGCGGTCGATGAATTTCAGCACGCTGTCTACGAGAACCCGGATATGACGCCGGCTGAGCGGAAGAGTGTCTGGCGCAACATCGAAAAAGCGTATTTGCCGACAAGAGACTACGCCGGCCATGACTACCTTGAGCGCGGCGGATTTTGGCAGCGGCAAGGGCACATTTACACCGACCCGTTTTATTACATTGATTATACATTGGCGCAAGTGTGCGCGTTCCAGTTTTGGAAGCGGGCGCAGGAAGACCGGGAATCAGCCTGGCGCGACTATGTGGCGCTTTGCCGATTGGGCGGCAGCCGGCCGTTTACCGAGCTCGTCAAAAGCGCCAACCTAAAGTCGCCGTTTGCTGACGGGGCGGTCGCTTCGGTCGTCGGCCATATCGAGCGGTGGTTGGACAGCGTCGATGACAAAGCCTTGTAAAAAGAAGCAAAGAAGGCGGGCGGGAACAGCACCGCCCTGCTTTTCTTTATCATCTCGCGCCGAGAAGACCCCCACTTCCACGTGTTGGGCGGGGATGGCTTGGTTGACAGCCTGCTGTGGGGCGGGTGTTTCCAACAATCTCTCACCTCAAAGCTCAAGCGTAGGTGGGAGAGCGTTCAATTTGAAAACTTCTATCAAACTGGGGAAAAGGGGGAAAACGATGATCCGTAAAGCCACATGGGTCGACGCACTGGCCATCGCTTCGGTCCACGTCGAAAGTTGGAAGACGACGTACAGCGGCATCGTGCCGGACGCGTACTTGGAGACGTTGGCAGTGGGAGAAAAACAAACGTTATGGGAGAAGGTGCTCAGCCAATCGGACCATTCCGTGTTTGTCGCTGAGGAAAACGGACGCGTCGTTGGATTCGTCTCCGGCGGACCAAATCGGGCAGCCGACGGTCTGATAGCGAAGTATGACGGGGAGCTGTATGCGATTTATTTGCTTAAAGAGGTGCAAGGAAAAGGGCTCGGCCGGCAACTCGTTCAAGCGTTGATCCGCCATTTGGCGCAAAAAGGCATTCATTCGCTGGTCGTCTGGGTGCTTGCCGACAATCCGTCACGCGGTTTTTACGAACGGCTTGGCGGTGAAAAACTGGCCGAGGAAAGGGTGGAAATCGGTGGAAAAGCATTATGGGAGTGGTGCTACGGCTGGCGAGACGTCCAATTGATGGAACAGTAGGTGGACTGCCGAACCGTCGGCAGCTTAAAAAATGTATTTTGTGAGTGATTACTCACTTTACAAAAAGGTTTATCTTTTTTATACTATATATGAGTGATTACTCACTACTATGCAAAGGGGAGAAAAGCAATGACCGCCAATCCATGTATTCAAGTCGAGCGTGTCTCCAAGCGGTTTGGAAAAAAAGTGGTCATCCACGATGTGTCGTTAGATGTCCGCGCGGGAGAAATTTTCGGTCTGCTCGGCCCGTCGGGTGCAGGAAAAACGACGTTGGTGCGCATGATCGCCGGCATTGATCAAGCGAGTGAAGGGACGATTCGCGTGCTCGGCGTGAATATGCCCAATCTTGGCGCCATGAAGCGGATCGGCTTTATGGCCCAGTCGGATGCCCTGTACGGAGAATTGACCGCGCTGGAGAACATGCAATTTTTTGCTTCCATCTACGGGTTGCGAGGGAAAAAACAAAAAGAGCGGATCGATGACATGTTGGCGCTTGTCAACTTAACGAATGATCGAAAAAAGCCGGTGCACCAATATTCAGGAGGGATGAAGCGTCGGTTGTCGCTGGCGATCGCCTTGCTTCATGAACCGGACGTGCTTATTTTGGATGAGCCGACGGTCGGCATCGATCCGGTGCTGCGCCAATCGATTTGGGCGGAGCTTGAGCGGATTCGCCAGCGCGGCACAACCATTGTCGTCACGACCCATGTGATGGATGAAGCGGAAAAGTGCGGGCGGCTTGGCATGATTCGCGAAGGCCGTCTGATCGCCGTCGGCCGCCCGGATGAATTGAAACAGGAAGCAGGCGCGGAAACGATTGAGCAAGCGTTTTTGACGTTTGGAGGTGTCCGTCGATGAGAGTGTTGGCCATTGTCGTCCGCATCATCCGCCAGTTTTTCCGCGACAAGCGCACGCTGGCGCTCATGATTGTCGCGCCGATGTTCGTCTTGTTGTTAATGGATTTGGTGTTTAATGGCGAAGAATACAAACCAGCCATTGCCGTCAGCGAACACGTGCCTGAGGTGGTTGTTGACAAGTTGAAAGAAGCAGGAGCGAACGTGAAAGAGCTGTCAGCAAAACAAGCGCGAAAGCAGCTGGACGATCAAGACATTGACGCGTGGCTTGACATGAGCGGAAGCGCTCCGCACCTTACGCTGGAAGGAAGCGACCCGACGGCCAATCAGGCGGTGATGGCCGCGGTGCAAAAGGCGTTTCAGTCCATGGCGCCCAAGCCCCCGTTTCAGCTGAAAACAACGTATTGGCACGGATCAAGCGACATGGCGTCATTTGATTATTTCGGCCCCGTGCTGATCGGCTTTTTCGTCTTCTTTTTTGTCTTTTTGATTGCTGGAGTGTCATTTTTGCGCGAGCGGACGAACGGGACGCTCGAGCGGCTGATGGCGACGCCGCTCAGGCGCTGGGAAATGGTCGCCGGCTACATGATCGGGTTCGGATTGTTTACCACGATTCAAGCGAGCTTAATTTCATGGTTTGCCATTGATGTGTTGGACATGATGATGGAAGGTTCGTTTTGGTATGTGCTGCTCATTACGTTTTTGCTGGCGATGACAGCGCTGGCGCTTGGGATGCTGCTGTCGGCGTTCGCCAACAACGAGCTGCAAATGGTGCAGTTTATCCCGCTTGTCGTCGTGCCGCAAGTGTTTTTCTCCGGCTTGTTCAATCTTGACACGATGGAAGAATGGCTTCGCTCGCTGAGCGTCATCATGCCGCTCACCTACGGGGCGGATGCGCTGCGCGATATTATGGTGCGGGGAGAGGGCTTTGGCGCCATCGCCGTGGATGTGTACGTGCTGCTTGGCTTTACGATGCTGTTTATGCTATTAAATGTAGTAGCATTGAAAAAATACCGCAAGCTGTAAGGAGTAGAGTCATGAGCGAGCATTCATGGATTCAGGAATTGCTGCAAATCGGCGGCAAGGAAGGGCAGTTCAGCGAAAAGCAGCTAAAAATTTTGGAAGCTGCCGTTGAAATGTTCGCCGAGAAAGGCTATGCGGCGACTTCCACGAGTGAAATCGCCAAAAAGGCCGGGGTGGCGGAAGGCACGATCTTCCGCCATTATAAGACGAAAAAAGATTTATTGCTGGCCATCGTCACGCCGACGTTGTTTCATTCCGTCGCCCCGTTTTTGGCGAAAGAATTCGTCCGCGAAGTGTTTGACAACGAATATGAGACGTACGAACAGTTTTTGCGCGCGGTGCTCGCCAACCGCTACACCTTTGTGAAAACGTATTTGCCGGCGATTCGCGTGCTTTGGCAGGAGGTTGCCTTTCATTCCGAGATTAAACAGTGCTTTCAACGCGTGTTTACCGAGCACGTGTATCCAAAATTCGCCCGCATTGTCCGCCATTTTCAAGAAAAAGGTGAGTTGGCCGAGCTGCCGGTTGATTCGGTCATCCGCTTGACGATCACATCGCTCGCCGGCTTTTTGGCCGCCCGCTTTCTCCTTTTGCCTGACCACAATTGGGACGATGAGGCGGAAATGGAGCGGACGATTCACGTGTTGATGAACGGTCTGCGGCGCTAACCGGCCGGCTTCCGCACTGAAGCCGGCCTAGTTGTTTTCTTTCGCATAACGGAGGATAGCTTCGGCAAATTGTTTGAAATCATCAAGATGGTGTTCGACGATGGCTTGCAAGATGCCAAGGTTCAGTTGTTGATAGTCGTGAACGGCGATGTTGCGGAATCCGACCATGGCCTTCATGTTTTTGCTTATGGCAGGAGAGATTACGCCGTACTCTTCGAGGAGAGCGAATGCATCGCGGCTATGCTGCGGCAATCCGAATTTCTGCTCGGCCACAATATGCATGGCCAAATCGATGCATGCCTCGCACGCCCGCTGTAAATTCAGAACGATCGAATCTTGTTTTGTGTAATTTTGTAAATTTTTTGGATCGCCGTTATATTCTTCACGAATTCGTTTCAGGCAGCGTTCGATCACGCTGATCTTGTTTAAAATGACATCACTTTTCATATATGCTCCCGCTTTCCGTAATTTGTTTTAACACCGGTGCTCTCTCTTCGTTTAGTTTCACATACATTTTCAATGTTTTCATTTCGAACTCAGCCCGTTTCCGCTCGTCGCGGCAATCAATGGCTTTTCCCGTCGAGACGACTTGCGCTTGAAACACGGTGCTGGCTTGGCGCAAATCGACAAGATCGACATCTCGCCCTAACTTGTCAGCCAAATGCCCCGCGAGCCGAAACAGCTCATACGGATCATGCGGTTCGCCGTCGCTGACAAAGGCGATATCGACATCACTGTCCGGGCGCATCGCCCCACGGGCGGCTGAACCGAACAGGTAGATGACGAACGGGTGAAGAGCCGGGCGGAGCGTCTCAACGATGATCGTCTCCATTTCGTTTGGCAATCGCGATGCCCCCTTGCGTTTTTCTTCATTATAGCAAAATTTTTTCGTTCCTGGAGAAAAGACGGAAAAAGAAAAGGAGGCGATGGCGACCGCCCCTTTTTACAGCGAAAAACCTTTATTCGCGCAAAAGAGTTTGACCTCAAGAAACGGACGCGCGGCCGGTGAAAACGTTTGAGCGAACGACCGTCATTTTTTTGCACCACCGTCTTCCGACATGACGCTCGATCCTTTGTTTGGATCGAACGATTGGTACCATTGGACATCGTTGAAAATATGCACGAGGAACCGTTCTTTGTCCAAAATGACAAGATTATACCGCAAATCTCCGTGATTGATTCGATCGATCAGATCCTTTGGTATATCGGTCGCCCAGGTGGAAGTCATTGTGATGGCATACGACAGCCGCCCGTTTGCCGGCAAAGGGCCTTTGACAGCGTTGGAACGGTCAACATGGGTCAGACGCGAGAGTTCCTCTGGATATTGAATGACGAAATAGTAATCTTGATACTGTTCAAGCAAGCGGTACAGCTGTTGTGAGATGGTGTAATGAATCGTCAGCTCGATCGATCGGCTTGTCGCCTTCGCAGTGAATTGGTTGACTAGAAAATGCGGAGGGAGAAATTTTTGTTCCAGCGACAGCGGCTTTTGTTCCGTCTCCACTTGTTCATGTTTCTGCTTCGCTTTCTCTGCCGGATGCGGCGCAACAGGGGCGGGGTTGTGTCCGCGTTCGCACGCTGCCAGCAAGAGAAAGACGACAAAAAGGGGATAGAGATATTTTTTGTTCATCACAATCACCATTCATCAAAATTGTCTACTTTTGCTTAATGCTGTCAGAATACCCTTCGTATGTCCATTGTCCGCTGACGGTTTTCGAGCTGATGAGAGTTCCTCTGGAATTGGACTAATGGTTTGAATCATCTTTCTTTTCAACATTGCAATCCCTCCTAAAATTTAGAATTTATAACTTATTTTTAACAAAAAATTTCCATGTCAATAATATTTTGAAAAAATAATTTACAAAATATTCAATCCGATGTGAAAAGTGTGCGTGACGGAATCGAGATGAAAAATCGGCTTGATACACCGTCTATTAAAGAAAGATCCGCCGAAACCAAAATCCGTGTTCGGCGGATCCTTCTTTGTCAGTCATGATTCGATTTTTGCCACAATGGCGTCCCCTTCTACGTCGATGCGGATTGCGCGCACCGATTGATCTGCGTCAAGCAGGCAGTCGGCGATGTTGTCTTCGACATGCTCTTGGATGACGCGGCGGAGCGGGCGGGCGCCGAAGGCCGGATGGTAGCCGAGTTCGGCCAGTTTTTCTTTCGCCGCTTCGGTCACTTCGAGTTCAATGCCTTGTTCGCGCATCGCCGCTTTGACGTCAGCGAGCATTAAGTCGACGATCTCAAGCAAGTGCGTTTTTTCAAGCGGCTTGAACTCGATGATGGCGTCGAAGCGGTTCAAAAATTCCGGCTTGAAGTAGGCGCTCAAAGAGTCAAGGACGCTTGTTTGCCCGTTGCCCTCTTTTTCAAAGCCGACGGTGATTTTTTTGTCGGTCACACCGGCGTTGCTTGTCGCGATGATGACCGTGTCTTTGAAGCTGACGGTGCGGCCTTGGCTGTCGGTTAAGCGGCCGTCTTCCAAAATTTGCAGGAAGATGTGCTGCACATCCGGGTGCGCTTTTTCAATCTCGTCAAGCAAGATGATGCTGTATGGGTTGCGGCGCACTTTTTCCGTCAGCTGTCCGGCTTCTTCAAAGCCGACATAGCCCGGCGGCGAACCGATCAGCTTCGAGACCGAATGTTTCTCCATGTATTCGCTCATATCGAGGCGAATCAAGGCGTCTTTTGTGCCAAACAGCTCCTCGGCGAGCGTTTTGGCGAGCTCCGTTTTCCCGACGCCGGTCGGGCCGACGAACAAGAACGAACCGATCGGGCGGTGTTTCGCTTTCAAGCCGGCGCGGCTGCGGCGAATGGCTTTCGCGACTTTTTTCACCGCTTCCGCTTGGCCGATCACTTTTTTCGCCAAGTTTTCTTCGAGATGTTTCATTTTTTCTTTTTCATCGGCTTGCAGTTTGCCGACCGGGATGCCGGTTTTCTCGGCAATGATTTGCTCGATGTCCGCCACATCGACTGTTGGGCGTTCTTGGGTGACGCCTTGCTCGAGTTGTTTTTCAAGCTTCAGCTCTTCAGCGCGCAGTTTCGCCGCCAATTCGTAGTTTTCTTCTTTCGCCGCTTGTTCTTTTTCTTTTGCGATTTGCATCAGCCGCTCTTGCAGCTGCTTTTCATCGGTCGGGCCGAGGCGCAAGTTCGCTTTCGAGCCGGCCTCGTCAAGCAAGTCGATCGCCTTGTCCGGGAGGAAGCGGTCTTGAATGTAGCGGTGCGACAATTTCACGCACGCTTCGATCGCTTCGTCCGTATAGCGGACATGATGGAATTGTTCGTATTTTGGCTGAATGCCTTTTAAGATGGCGATCGCTTCCTCAACGGTCGGCTCGTGGACGATGACCGGTTGGAAGCGGCGCTCAAGAGCCGCGTCTTTTTCAATTTGCCGGTATTCTTTGAGTGTCGTCGCCCCAACGACTTGCAGTTCCCCGCGGGCAAGCGCCGGTTTTAAAATATTGCCGGCGTCCATCGAGCCTTCAGCGGCTCCAGCACCGACGAGCAGATGGATTTCGTCAATGAACAAGATGATGTTTTTCCGCTCTTGCAGTTCGGCGATGAGCCGCTTCATCCGCTCTTCAAATTGACCGCGGATGCCGGTGTTGGCGACAAGCGACGCCACGTCAAGCAAGTACACGTCTTTGTTCAATAGTTTTTCCGGCACTTGCCCTTCGGCGATTTTCAGCGCGAGCCCTTCAACGATGGCTGTTTTCCCGACACCCGGCTCCCCGATCAACACCGGGTTGTTTTTGTTGCGGCGGTTTAAAATTTCGATCACGCGGGCGATTTCTTTGTCGCGGCCGATGACCGGATCGATCAAGCCCGCTTTCGCCATTTGCGTCAAGTTGCGGCCGAATTGATCCAAAAATCCACCGCCATGGCTTTGCGGGCGCTTCGCCATCGTTTTCGGCGCGCTCATTCCGGCGTTGGCGGCTGTGAACGGGCTAGTAAAGAAGTCATCAAAGGAAAACGGTGAAAAGCCGAAGTTCATCGGAATGGACAGTTGTTGTTTTTGCTTTTCATAGCATTCATGGCACAGGTGAAGTTGTTGTTTTTCCCCGTTCCATTGCAAGTTGACAAACACTGTTGCTTCACGTTGTTGGCATGCTTGGCATAGCATGAGACATACCCCCTTTTCTCTTATTCGGGATTTGACTTTGACTTTCTTTGACTTTCTGACTTTATTATACTTTGACCTTTTTTGACTTTCAAGTGTTTTGTACAAAAAAATTGTAATAACGATGAAATGTTTTTGAAAAAATGGTGAATACTAATGTAGGTGCGGCAAAGCTATGATAAAGTGAAAAACAGAAAAAGAGGCGGAAAAGACTCCGTCTTTGGTGCTCATGATGATCATGAATTTGAAGGAAAAAGGAGAAAGGTGAAGATGAGAAGACAGGTTGGTTTCGCGTTTGCTGTTGTACTTTTGGGGATGATGATCATGGCTGCTTGTACAAATCACAACAAGCAAGCCGAGACGCCGGCCGTGCTTGACGTGAAAATCGATGCGCCGGATCATATCGATTTGAACAAACCGACCAAGCTCGCCTGCGTCGTGACGTACGGCGGCGAAAAAGTAGACGATGCGAACGAAGTCAAGTTTGAAGTATGGAAGCATGGAAGCGACGAGCGGGAAATGCTTGAAGCGAAGCATGACGGCGACGGCCGATACTCGGTGGAAAAAACGTTCACCGAAGCGGGAACATATTCGGTGGTCGCCCATGTGACGGCGCGCGACATGCATAACATGCCGAAGAAAGATATTGTCGCCGGCAGCCCGGAACAGGCGGCGACGGCTGACGGTGCGCGCGAAAATTCCCAAGGCAGTGCTGAAGAACACCATCATGGCGCCGTCGCCATTTCGCTGTCGTCCCGTTCGTTCGAAGCCGGAAAACCGGCGGCATTGACCGTTCACCTCACCAAAGATGGGAAGCCGTTTACGAACGCCACCGTTCGCTTTGAAATTTGGCAGGCGGACAATAAGCATGAATTTGTGGATGCAGATGAAAAAGGAAACGGCGAATACGAAGCCATGGCCACGTTTGCCAACAAGGGAACGTATTCGGTGAAAGTGCACGTCGAAGGAAGCGGCGGGCTGCACGAACATCAAGTCGAACAAGTGACGGTTCATTGATGGAAACGCGATTTCACATCGCACGTCATATTCATGAAATGAAGAGAGTTTGCGGTGTGTGAGAAGGCATCTTGTCTCGGATGCCTTCTTTTTTCGTTCTGTCGTCTTTCTTGTCCATGCCGGACATATATATGGCAATAAAGCAACGGACAAGAGAGGGAGATGGAGGATTTGGGCAAGAGACACGAGTGGTCGGAAGCATGGCAAATCGCCGCTGTTTACGTCGGCACGGTGATTGGAGCGGGATTTGCGACTGGCAGGGAAATTATTGAATTTTTTACCCGCTACGGAATGGCTGGGACGATCGGGGTGGCGGTCAGCGGCGTTTTGTTCACATGGGGCGGCGCGCGCCTGATGGTGATGGCGCGCCGCATTGGAGCCGCGTCATATGATGAATTGAATCGCTATTTGTTCGGAAGAATGTTGAGTCCGTTTGTGACGCTTGTGATGACGGCGATGATCGCGGGGGTGACGGCGGTGATGATCGCCGGGGCGGGTGCCGTGTTTGAAGAGCAGATCGGCTGGCCGAGGCAGGCGGGCGTCACGCTGACGCTCGGTTTGGCGCTTCTTGTCATGTTGTTTGACCGCAAAGGGCTGTTTGGCGTCAACGTGTTTGTCGCGCCGATGATGGTGCTGTTCAGCGCCATCGCCTTTGTGAAAACAATCGTGGCTGGCGATTTGTGCCGTCCGGACATGGCTGCGGTGGACTATTCCCTCAAGGCGATGTTGTCCCCGTTTTCCTATGCGGCCTTTAACTTGGCGATGGCCCAAGCGGTGCTTGTCCCCATCGCCCGCGAAGCGACCGATGAGCGAGCGGTGAGGCGCGGAGCGATGTTAGGCGGAATGGTGTTGACGGTTTTGCTGCTGTTGAACCATATGGTGCTGCTGTCGTTTCCACACAAGGACGATTATGATATTCCAATGGCCGAAGTCGTTCATACGTTTTTTACTGTGTTGTATTGGCTTTATGTCGTCGTCATTTACGGAGAAATTTTTACATCGGTCATCGGCGGCATGTTTGGACTTGCACGCCAAGTGCGCGTTTGGGCGCCGCTTGGCGGGAAATGGCTGGGCGTGCTGCTCGTTTTGCTGTTTGCGGCGGTCAGCCCGTTTCATTACGGGGAGCTGCTGTCATTCATCTATCCGCTGTTTGGTTATATGAGTCTTGTGCTTTTGTGGCTTCTTTGGCGCCGGCAGCTGCCGCGCCGGTAAATGAGCCCTTTCGTTCCCCAAAGTTTTTGGTGAAGGGGGACGAAAGGGCTTCGTTTCGTTATGAGTGGAAGCGGGCGATCATTTTTTCTAAATCGCGCGCTGCTGCAGCCAACGTGTCGGCTTCCCGCGCCAACTGGTGAAGGGCGAGCGTCTGTTGCTCAAGCCCCGCCGCCGTTTCTTGCACCATGTTTGAAAAATCGGCGGCGACGGTGCGTACGTCTTCCATCAGTCCGCCGAGCTGCTCGCCGTCGGCGGTGATGTCGTTGACATATGATTCGTTTTGCTGAAGCAAGTCGTTCAGCTGGGCGAACATGCCTTGAAACGATGTGAACGTTTCCCCTGTTTTCCAAAGAGAGTCTTTCGTTTTTTCGACGTGGCGGCCACTTCCTTGCATCGCATGCACGGCTTCTTTGAGCGCGTTCGTCATGGCGTCGAGCGAGGCGAAAATTTCAGCGGCGAAGGCGTTTGTATCTTCGGCAAGCTTCCGGACTTCTTGGGCGACGATGGAAAAGCCGCGGCCCGCTTCACCCGCCCGCGCCGCTTCGATCGAGGCGTTGAGGGCGAGCAAGTTCGTTTGCTTGGCGATCGTGCGAATGGCGGCGATCATCTCATGAACGCGCGCCGCTTCATTGGCTGCTTTGTCGATGAGGGCAGTCATTTCGCCGATGCCGCGCTGCATCGCGTCCATGTTTGTTTTCGTTTCCTCAATGAGGCGGATGCCTTCTGCTGCTGACGACCAAGCGTCGCCCGCTTGCCGTACGACGCGTTCAACGGCGGCCCGCATGAGTTGCACGCGTTCCACCATCTGCCCGATGACGTCACCCGCTTGTTCGACAGCGGTCGTTTGTTGTTTCGCCCCTTCGCGGAACGTTTCAACAGCAGCGGCGATTTCGTCAAACGATTCAGAGAGGCGGCGCATTTCCATCTGCTGTTCAACGCTCACATCATGCACCGTTTTGGCCGCTTTGCCAAGCTCATGGATGATCGTGCGGATGCCGAGAATCATTTTGTTGATTTCGTAGGCGATTTGATGAAATTCATTCCGTTTTCCCGTCGTTTTCACTTCTGTCTGCAATTGGCCTGAGGAGACGGTGCGGGCGACGCTGTACCAATGGCGAAGCTCGGCGGCAATGGCCCGATGCCAGGCGGCGCCAAGCCCAAGCCCAGCGAGAGCGGCGCACAGCGCGGCCAAAACGGGCGGCGCCCCTGCGATGGAAGCGGCCAGCCCAACGGCTGCGGGCGCAATGGCGACGCTTGCTAACACCCATTGCAAATACGGGCGGTGCATGAGCCGCCCCATCCGCAAATTGAACCGCCTTCCGCCTGGCTCCGTCCAAAACGGGCAGCTGGCGTCAATCAGCACCTCGCCCGTATCGCGTTCGTACACTTGCAAGAGCGGTTCATTCGTGCGGGCGGCAGCCAGCCCGACTGGGTCGGCAAACACCCTTCCCTCGCGGAGGCGGTTCGTATGGACAACTCCGTATCCGCTTTCATCGACAAGAACAAAATATTCATCATGGCCAAGCTGTTCATCCAACAAGGCGCGGATGCGGTCGAGCTGCTCTTCAAGCGGACGCGTTCGGTCGATCATCTTTCGCAGCGCTTCCGCCGTTTCTGTCACTTTTTTCAACGCTCGTTTCGACCGACGCTGTTTCGTCAGTTCGCTCATAGACGATTCTCCTTTTTTCATTTGTCTATTTTCAATAATATATAGAAGATTTTGTCGAATCAATAGGATGAAAGGGGGATGCATAAAAATATCGATCGGTTGGGAGACTATTCCGTAAACGGAAAGGCGAGGGGATGTTCGTGGGTTTATTCTCATTTTGGAAAAAAAAGAAAAAACGCCCCCCTCAGCGGCCCATTTCGCAGCTTTGGGAAACGCTGCGGCAATCGAGCGATTTTGTCGAAGTGTCGTTTGTTGTGGGAGGCAAGGAGCTGTCGATTTATTATTTTGATTCACTCGTCGATCCGCAAGTGCTGCAAGAGCGGATTCTTTGCCATTTGCAAAACGACATTCCAAACCATCCAACTGTCCGTTTGGAAGACTTGCAGCAAATCGTGCCGATTCAGCGCATTGAAGTGAGCGAAGACACGGCGCTGATTGAAGAGAAGGTGCTGAAAGGGTTTGTCGCTGTTACATTCCGCGAGCAACCGAACAAAGCGGCGCTCATGGGCGCCGCGGCTGAAAATTTGGGGCTTCGGGAAAACAATGATTCGGAAAACGAATTCAGCGTCGTTGGGCCCAAAGTCGGATTTGTGGAAAATGTCGGCGTCAACTTGCATCTCATCCGCCGGCAAGTGGTGACGCCAAATCTTGTGTTTCGGGAAATGTCGATCGGTTCGATGTCGAAAACGAAAGTGGTCATCGCCTACATCGACGGTGTCGCTAATCCGGAAGTCATTCAAACGGTGACGCAGCGGCTTGAGTCCATTCATTTTGACGTCGTGTTTGACAACGCGATTTTGGATCAGCTGCTCGCGGACAATTCGTGGACACCGTTTCCTCTTTTTATCTCGACCGAGCGGATCGACCGGGCCATTTATGCGCTTGTGTCGGGGCAGGTGGCCATTTTTTGCGACGGCTCCCCGTATGCCGTGATTGGCCCCGCCGCTCTCTTCGATTTTTTTACGTCGCCGGAAGACTATTATTTGCCATGGGTGCTCGGCACGTTTTTCCGGCTCATCCGGTTTTTCGGCGTTGCGTTTTCGGTGTTGGCGTCGCCGATTTATGTGGCGGTGCTGACGTATCATTATGAAATGATTCCCGAAGACTTGCTCGGTCCGATCATTTATTCCCGCTCGAACGTACCGTTCCCTCCGGTGCTCGAGGTGCTGTTTTTGGAAATTACGATTGAGCTGTTGCGCGAGGCCGGGGCGCGGCTGCCGACGAAAGTCGCACAAACGCTCGGGATTGTCGGCGGGATTGTCATCGGGCAAGCAACCGTTGATGCCGGGCTGACGAGTACGATTTTGTTGATTGTCGTCGCGTTGGCGGCGCTCGCTTCGTTTACAACGCCGATTTTCAAAATGTCCAACACGATCCGGTTCATTCGGTTTCCGTTTATTTTGTTTGCTGCATGTTGGGGCGGGATCGGCATTATCTTTGCCGTCTGCGGGCTGCTCATTCATTTAGGGCGGCTGCAGTCGTTTGGTTATCCGTATTTGCTGCCGTTTTATCCATTTCGTGTTCGCAGCTTCCGCGATACATTCATTCGTTCGCCATACAGTGAAACGGCGGAGCGGCCGATGTTTCTTCGTCCGCGGTCGCGGTTTCGTTACGATCCGAATGCGGCGAAGCAAAAACGCGACATTGATGAGTAAGGGGGATCATGATGAGGCGTGGGCTCGCATGGGTCGGTGCGCTGCTGTTGCTTGGCGGCTGCGCCAGTTCGCGGCCGATTGATGAAATTCAAATTATTCAACAGATGGGGTATGATTTCGAGAACGGCCGCTACACGGGCACCGCGGTGTACCCGACGTTCAAGCAAGGGCCGATGACAAAGCCGAATATGCTGACGACGACGTCGCCGACGGTCTACGACTTGATTCCGCGCCTGTCATCGAAATCCGCGCTGCCGGTTGAGGAAGGGCAGCTGCGCTTGATTTTGTTCAGCAAGGAGTTTGCTCGGCGGGGGGTGACGCAAATTACGCACAGCCTCGCGCGCAACAACAAAGTCGGCAGTCATTTGCTGCTTGGCGTAGCGGAAGAAAGCGCGAAGGAGCTGCTGAAAATCACGGCGAAAACGACGCTGAGCGATACGTTGTATTTGCCGAATCTGGTGGAGCAGAATGAGCAGTCGATGAACTTGCCGAAAACGAATTTGCACTTGTTTTTGTATCGCTATTTTTCCCCAGGCAGCGATCCGTTTTTGCCGTATTTTGAAAAAAAAGGAGATTTCGTCAAGCTTGAAGGGGTCGCGTTGTTTCGCGACGACCAATATGTCGGGCATGTGAGTTTGCGTGATTCGTTTTTAATGAAAATTTTGCTTGGAGAAACGAAAAACGGCGTCTACCAGCTGAAGGTTGGGAATCGCGGGAAACAGGGCGAGGATCGGGTGATGCTGCAAAACTTATGGGCGAAGTCGAAATATGAATGGAAGCGTGATGGAAGCCGCCATGTGCTTGATGTGTTCGTCCATATCCATGCGTCGGTGCGGGATTACCCGTCATGGCTCGATCAGCCGGGTCAAGATTTGTTTGCTGATGTGAAGAAAAAAATGCAAAACGAATTGGAGCATAATATGCGTCGGTTATTCCGTTATTTTCAGAAAAAACGGATTGACCCGCTCGGCATCGGCGATTTTGTTCGCAGTGTGACAAGACATTGGGATTCCGACGCGTTTTACCGTGAATACCCGGATCTAGACATCCGCCCGCACGTCACGGTGGATATCGTCCATACCGGCATTGGCGAATAAGACGGGGAACATGAGGAGGGATTAGGATGAAGCAGGCCATTCAGGAACGGTTTCTCATCTCCCCGTTTCTTGTGTTTTTTGTCATTCATGCTACGCAAGTTGGGGTCGGGGCACTCAATTTTCAGCGTCCACTGATGAAAGAGGCGGGGCAGGATGCCTGGATGGCAGTCTTAATGGCCGGGCTGGCGGCGCACGTGTTGATTTGGCTGATGTATCGGCTGCTGTCGCATTTGCCATCAGGCGGAGACCTCGTGTCGCTTCATGAACAGTACTTCGGGCGGTGGATCGGCGGGGTGCTGAGCCTTGGACTTCTTTTTTACTACGCGTTGGCGGCGTTTATGGTGCTTCAATCATACATTGAAATCATTAAAGTATGGGTGTTCCCGTTGATTGGGGTGTGGCAGTTCAGCCTCGTGTTTTTGCTGCTGACGTATTATGCCGTCTCCGGCGGGTTTCGCGTCGTTGTCGGCTTATGCGTTTGGGGGGTGGTGATTCCGCTGTTGACGATTTTTCCGATGGTTTTCTTTCCGCTTGAGTATGCTCAATACCGGAACTTATTGCCGGTGTTCGACCATTCGTTTGGGCAATTGGCAAAAGCATCGAAAGAGATGGTGCTGCAATATTTAGGGTTTGAAATGCTGCTTATGTATTACCCGTTTTTAAAAAATGCTCCGTCCTCGCAAAAGTGGGCGCATGCGGCCAACGCGTTTACGATGTTCATTTATTTTGTTTTGATCCTCATTTCCGTCGTGTTTTATAACAAAGAGCAAATCCAGCATATTACATGGCCGACGCTGACGCTGGCCAAAATTCCAGAAGTGCCGTTTATCGAGCGGATGGAGTATATTGTCATCTCGATTTACGTACTCGTTGTGTTCCCGATCATCGCGGTCTCTATTTGGGCGGCGACGCGCGTGGTCAAACAGCTGTTTGCCGTTCAGCAACGCCGTTCGCTTCCAGTGTTGCTCGCTTGCTTGTTTGTCGGGACGCTGTTTTTCCAAGAGAAGACAGACATTGAGCAGTTGACGGAATGGACAGCGAAGGCAGGGTTTTATCTTGTCGCGGTGTATGTTCCGCTCCTGTATGTGTACGTATGGATGGCGGAAAAAGTGAAAAAGGCGCTACAACAAAAGCCATAAGTATGGTATAGTAAAGAAGAAAAACAGAAGAATCACAATTCCGTACGCTTGTACGGGAGAGGTTTCTAGCAAAACCCTCTATAAAAAACTAGGGACGGCTGTATCCTAGGGGTATGGCCTTTTTTGTTTTGGAAACCTCTTCTTCTGCTGATTCAGAAGGAGGTTGATCATGATGAAGATGAGTGAAGAAAAGGCGGTCGTCGTCTTTAGCGGCGGCCAAGACAGCACGACGTGTTTGTTTTGGGCGAAAAAACAGTTTGGTGAAGTGGAAGCGGTGACGTTTGACTACGGCCAGCGCCATCGCCGGGAAATTGACGTCGCTCAAGCGATCGCTGACGAGCTTGGCGTCCGTCATACGGTGCTCGATATGTCGCTGCTTGGGCAATTGGCGCCGAACGCCCTAACGCGCCGGGACATCGCCATTGAACAAAGGGAAGGCGAGCTGCCGACGACATTTGTGGACGGGCGCAATTTGTTGTTTTTATCATTCGCCGCGGTGTTTGCCAAACAGCGGGGCGCGCGCCATCTCGTCACCGGAGTGTGCGAAACAGATTTCAGCGGCTATCCGGACTGCCGCGATGTGTTTATCAAATCATTGAACGTCACGCTGAATTTAGCGATGGATTACGAATTTGTCATTCATACGCCGCTCATGTGGCTGACGAAAGCGGAGACGTGGAAGCTCGCGGATGAGCTCGGGGCGCTCGAGTTCATTCGCACGAAGACGCTGACGTGCTATAACGGCATCATCGCCGACGGCTGCGGCGAATGTCCAGCATGCGTGCTGCGCAAGCGCGGGTTGGATGAATATTTGCGGGAAAAAGCGGGGGTGGAAGCACAATGATGCATCAGCTCTATCCTCAAGTTTGTCACGATTACCGGTATGAGTTGAACAAAGATATGCACATCGCCGCCGCCCATTTCATCCCGCACGAAGCGGCCGGAAGCTGCGCAAACGTGCACGGCCACACGTACATCGTCAATGTGACGGTCGCTGGCGATGAGCTTGATGAGAGCGGTTTTTTAGTCAACTTTCAAACGTTAAAACAGCTCGTTCATCGCAAGCTGGACCATACGCTGCTCAACGACCATAGCGATTGGTTTGACGGTCATGACCCGAATCGGTTTCCGACGTCGGAAGTGGTGGCGCGCACGATTTATGAAACGATTCAGCGCTATTTGGATACGCTGCCGCACAAGCCGAAATGTTTGCAAGTGTTTGTCCGCGAAACGCCGACAAGTTATGTCGTCTACCGGCCGAAAGCGGGGGAGCGGTGATGGCGCGCACGATTCCGGTGTTGGAGATTTTTGGTCCGACCATCCAAGGAGAGGGAATGGTGATCGGCCAAAAGACGATGTTCGTCCGCACAGCCGGCTGCGACTACCGCTGCCGCTGGTGCGATTCGGCGTTTACGTGGGACGGATCAGCGAAAGACGAGATCGAGCAGTTGACGGCAGACGACATTTGGCGGCGGCTTGAAGCCATGGGCGGCCGCCGCTTCCGCCACGTGACGATTTCAGGCGGCAACCCGCTTCTCATTGCCGCTCTTGGAGAGCTTGTCGCCCTTCTTCACGAAAAAGGGGTGCGCGTTGCGGTTGAAACGCAAGGGAGCCGCTGGCAAGACTGGCTGCTCGATGTAGACGATGTCACCATTTCCCCAAAACCGCCAAGTTCGGGGATGGACACCGACTGGTCGGCGCTCGACCAACTCATCGGGCGGTTGCAGAAAGATCAAAACCGGACGCGGCGCGTCAGTTTGAAAGTCGTCGTCTTTGATGACGCCGATTTGGCGTACGCGAAAGAGGTGCACCGCCGTTACCTAGGCGTTCCGTTTTACTTGCAGGTAGGCAACGCCGATGTGGCCGATTCAGATGTGGATGCACTCCGCACAAAGCTTCTCAGTCGGTTGGAATGGCTGGTGGAGCAAGCCGCCGATTCGGAGGAGCTGGCCGACGTCCACATCTTGCCGCAGCTGCACACGCTTCTTTGGGGAAACAAGCGCGGCGTGTAAAGCGGGGTGCGGCGATTCGCCCGGCAATGAATAATGAGGGAGGAATGAACGAATGGCAGGAAGAAAAGAGGAAGAATTGAAAGACTTGACGCTGCTTGGCAATCAAGGGACAACGTATTCGTTTACGTACAATCCCAATCTGCTTGAAGTGTTTGACAACAAACATCCTGACCGGGATTATTTCGTGAAGTTCAATTGTCCGGAGTTTACGACGTTGTGTCCAAAAACCGGACAACCGGACTTCGCAACGATTTACATCAGCTACATCCCGGACAAAAAATGCGTCGAAAGCAAATCGTTGAAGCTGTATTTGTTCAGCTTCCGCAATCATGGCGACTTTCACGAAGACTGCGTCAACATCATTATGAACGATTTGATTAAAGTCATGGAACCGCGCTATATCGAAGTGTGGGGCAAATTCACCCCGCGCGGCGGCATTTCCATCGATCCGTACTGCAACTGGGGGCGCCCGGGGACGAAATACGAAAAAATGGCGGAATACCGGCTGCTCAATCATGACTTGTATCCAGAAAAAGTCGACAACCGCTAGAGATAAAAAAAGAGGTAGTTTTTTCGCTCCAACTCCTATATAATGAACAATGAATGTTTGCCTTGGAGGTTTTGGCGTTGGAGCGAAGAACAGCTCTTTTGCTTGGAGCGAGCGGTTTGGTCGGCGGAGAGTTGCTGAAGCTGTTGCTGCAGTCGGATTTGTACCGCTGTGTGACGATTTTCGTCCGCACTCCGCTGCCGGTGGAACATGAAAAGCTGCAGCAAGTCGTCGTCGATTTTGCGCGGCTTGAATCGTACGAACGATATTTTTATGTGGACGATGTGTTTTGCTGCCTTGGGACGACGCGCAAAAAGGCGAAAACAAAGCAGCAGTTCATTCAAGTCGATTATGAATATACGCTGCGCGCGGCGGCGCTGGCGGAAAAGTGCCGTGCGAAAAGCTTTTTGACCGTCTCTTCGGTCGGCGCCAACCCGTGCTCGCCGTTTTTTTACCAGCGAGTCAAAGGAGAGACGGAAGAGGCGTTGCAGCGGCTTTCCATTCCGTCGCTCCATATTTTTCGTCCGTCGCTGCTTGTCGGCAAGCGCCGGGAGTTCCGCCTTGGCGAAGCGTTAGGCGGGTGGTTGTTATGCCGTCTTCCGTTTTTGTTCGTCGGCAAATGGAAAAAGTATAAGCCGGTTGACGCCCATCAGCTTGCTTTGGCGATGTTTTACCGGGCGGCGTCAGCAACGAGCGGCGTCCATATCTATGAATGTGATGAACTCGCCCGCATTTCGTAAACAAAAAAGAGGCTCTTGGCAGCCTCTTTTTTATTCGATGATCTTATAGTTTTTATGATTGACGACTGTCCGTTCTTGCAAATCGAGTTCACGGTAGTTTTCCATATACGTTAAATCCACGATGACGGAGTTTTCATTCACCTTCTCCACAATGCCGCGCAGCCCATTTTTAAATTCGATAATATCTCCGACTTTCGCTTTTTTGATCATCATCATTCTCCTTTAATCAAAATGATGGACGGACCGCTCAAGCGAACGGCCGCGGGAATCGAGGCTTGCCTGATTCCGTCGCCGCTCCCCGGTCGGCGGGGATTAGGCGCTTTTTTACTAGTGTGCCTTATTTTTATGCGCAAGTAAAGAGATTTATTTCCTAAATATTTAAAAAAGGTGCCCTGAAAAAGAGTTTGGGCACCTTCCTTATGGGTGCATATATGCATCCAATATGCTCAAAAGACCATATATATGGCGCCTCGCTTAGGAGAAAACGGTCTTTTGAGGCAGCCTATCCTTCTTTTACTTGGCGAAGACGTGGTTGCCGATGACGACGGTCACTGGACGCGAGCGCAGCCATTTGCTTTTCGCCGTTTTCGGATTATAGAAATAGAGCGAGCCGTTTCCTAAACCGCGAAAAGCAAGTGCTTCTTCAACGGCGCGGTATGATTCACGGTCGGCCGGTTCGTTGATCGATCCGTTTGCGACCGGCGTGAATGCATAATGGCCGCCAGAGCGCTCATAAATGACAGCGCGGATCGTATCCGGAAAATCCGGATGGTCGACGCGGTTGAGCACGACCGTTGCCACGGCCACTTTCCCGGCGTACGGTTCCCCTTTCGCCTCGGCATGGACGAGGCGAGCGAGCAAATCTTTCTCCGCCGCCGTGATGCCGGCATCAGGGATGACGAGTTTTTCACCAGGATATAGCCAATCGCCTTTGCGGTTTGTCTGCTGCAGTTGTTTCAGCGGCACACCGTATTGTTTCGCGATTTTCCAAAGCGTATCGCCGCGCTTGACGGTGTGGATCATCGCCGCATCGGCATGGCCGGCAAAGAAAAATATGCCGCACAACATAGCCGTCACCCATGCTTTTGCTTGTTTCATCCACATCCCTCCTTTTGTCTTGCAAACTCGCTACTAGAGTAACAAGGATCACGCGATGAGTCATTATCGAAATGATGGAAAAAACGCGCGAGGCATTGAAATGACTAGTTTCATAGAGAGGGATGGAAAATTCTCCGTGAGCAAAAACACCCGGCTTCCAGGACGGAAAGCCGGGTGTGAAGCCATGGGGACAGGAGCTTTTAGCTGCGTGGAGCATCCATATAGTGGTAAATAACGTGGCCGCCGCGCTGGGCGATGCCGCGAAATCGTTTGAAGTCGGGCTGTTTGACGAGCACGGCACGAAAAACAGGGAAGTCCTCTTTTTTCACCAACAGTTCGGAGATGATTCCGTTGCGCAATTCATCGATTTGCTTGGCCGCCAGTGCTTCATTCATTGCGCATCCCTCCAAGCATCGTTTGGTGTCGTCACCGTTATTGATCGTATCACATACGCCTGTTGGGTTAAATACCTATATTTTGGCCGGGCAAACACCCTTTGCTTGTTCTGACATACAATATGGGTGGGTACGCGCCCCGAGAATATAAGCAAGAAAGGGAGAGAACAATGAATCATTGGGATCCGTATATGAATGGTCCGTTTTCAACCTCTTCCGGCCATGACAATGAAGCCGGGTGGATGGAGAATAACGTGCCGCCGATGGCTCCGCTATCGGCAACGACGCCAAATGAAGCGACGCCGACTCAAGTGATGCCGATGGCGTATTATCCGCCGGCAGCGCCTTATGGCTATTGGTGTCCACCGGTTGCGCCGCCAGTGCCGCTTGTCAGTCCGGTCCATCTTGACAGTCCAGACAGTCCGGACAGCTCCGATATGATGCTGCCGGCGCCGCCGCTCGGTTTAGGAGCCGGGCCGAATATGGCCCATGCTTCCGTTTGGCCGATGGGTGGGAAAGAAAACACGCCGCCGATGACGCCTGATGACGCCGCTATTCCGTATGGCATGACGGCCCCATATGCAGAAAACGTCCCCCCGGCTGGCAGCACGGCTCCCGTGGCCGTTCCTGGCACGCTGTCTGGAATGGCTGCTGGTGCAACACCAGGTTTCGTTCCTGGCGCACATCCGTATGCGCCGCTGTACTATCCACCGATGGCGCCGCAGCCGTATGCCCCGGTGATGCCGTATGGCTATGGCTATCCTGCCGCGCCGCTGCCTCCATATTATGGCGGAGGAACCCCGTATGCGCCTGGCTTTCCAATCTCGTATGGCCCCTATCGGTAAGATGCCAAAAAAGACCGCCGAATGGCGGTCTTTTTCACATCTCGAGCCGAGAAAATCCTCACTTCCATGCGTGAGCGCAAGTGGGGGATGAATCGGTATCTTTCCTCATCCGCCTTTCTCTTGCATCAAGAAAACGAAAGGTATAAAATGGTCATGAATAGAACAAACGTTCCTTATCGTAGGAGGGAAGGCCATGCATAAAGCCTACCTCTTTCGGTTGGATCCCACCCGAAAGCAAACGGAGCAAAGGAAGGGAGAAGAGATTGCACATGAGCATGGAACAGAAAACAGCCATTGTCACCGGTGGAGCGAATGGGATCGGCAAGGCGATCGCTAGAGCATTCGCAAAACAGGGAGCGAACGTCGTGATCATCGACCGCGATATTCAAAACGGTGAAGCGTTCGCCGCGCAATTGCAGTCGGACGGGTTCAAGGCGATCTTTGTGGCAGCGGATGTGCGGAAGGTGGACGATATTGAACGGTTTGTACAAGAAGCTGCCGGCCGCTTCGGCCGCATTGACTATTTGATCAACAATGCTGGCGTCTCACGCTGGAAGTCGCCGTATGAGCTGACGGTTGAGGAGTGGGATGACGTGCTGTCAACGAATTTGCGCAGCGCTTTTTTTGCTTCTCGAGAAGCAGCGAAATATATGCGCCGCAATGCAAAAGGCGGAGCCATCGTCAACATTGCCTCGACAAGGGCGCTCATGTCCGAGCCGAATTCCGAGGCGTACGCTGCATCGAAAGGCGGCCTTGTCGCTTTGACCCATGCGCTGGCGGTGTCGTTTGCGGATGATCGCATTCGCGTCAATTGCATCAGCCCCGGTTGGATTGAAACGGGCGATTATGGGCAACTGCGAGACATTGACCACCGGCAGCACCCGGCCGGCCGCGTCGGCAAACCGGACGATATCGCCCGCGCTTGTCTGTATTTATGCGATGAGGAAAACGATTTTATCACCGGGGTAAATTTGGTCATCGACGGGGGAATGACCAGGAAAATGATTTATATTGAGTAGGGAGCGGGCGTTTGTTAAAATAAACAAAATGGAGACGGTTTCAAAGGAAAAGGTGGGACGGAAAAATGAAAATCCGCAAAACGCCGGTGATGGACGGACAAGCTCCGGCTAATGTCTACATTTACGAAAATCGAAAAGAAGAATATATCGTGATTGCCATTCCGGCGCTTGAGTGGTCATTTTCGTTCGCCTATGAGGAAGAGGCGGAGGCGGTGGCCGAGCGGCTTGAGGCATCGCTAAAAAAGCGGCTTGACCATGAGCGCGCCGCCCTCTTGGCCGTGCGGTTGCTCGGCTGGGCGCGGGAAATGTAGCCTAGAGGGCGACCGTGGCTGCCGCGACTTTGCATGTTAGGGGTTCGATGACAACGTGGTCAACAAAACAAAAGTAATCGCAGTATATATCATAGGCAGCATTTTATGGATTGCCGCCACCGACACCCTGCTCAATATGCTGTCGATCAGCCGCGCTGTATATATGGCGCTTGGCGCCGCCAAAGGGGCCGTGTTTATTTTGCTCTCGGCTATTTTTTTGTACCAGCTGTTAAAAAAACGCGAGCAGCTGGAAAAGATCGAAGAAAATGAACAACAGCTGCTTACGCTCATCAATTCGATGCCCGATTTCGTTTGCTTTAAAGACAGCGAGGGGCGATGGCTGCGCGTCAACGATTTTGGCCGGCGGCTGTACCGCCTCGAACAGATCGATTATATCGGGAAGACGGACCGCGAGCTTGGCGAGCTTGTCCCGTTTTTTAAAGAAGCGTTTGCGCAGTGCATTGCATCAGACCGCGAGGCGTGGGAGAGCGGAAAGGTGACGCGCCGCGAGGAGTCGTTTGCGACGCCGGATGGGGAAGTGAAGACGTTTGACGTCATTAAAGTGCCGCTCTTTGACGAAAATGGAGCGCGCAAAGGGCTACTGACGATCGGCCGCGACATTACCCAGCAAAAGCTTGCCGAGGAGCTGCTCTTGAAAAAAGAAAAGCTGTCCGTCCTTGGCGAGCTGGCCGCCGGCATTGCCCATGAAATCCGCAATCCGCTCACCTCCATGAAAGGATTTATTCAGATGATGCAAGAAACGCGCGAAGTGAATGATCATTATATGCGCATTATGTTAAGTGAACTCGGCCGCATCAACCAAATTGTGAGCGAGCTGCTGGTGCTCGCCAAGCCGCAAAGCCACGATTATCGGCCGTTTTTGCTAGACGAGGCCATTTCGTATGTCATCAGCTTGATTAGCCATGAGGCGACGTTGAACAACGTTTCCATTTCCGTCCATAACACCGCTCCGAAAGCTTGTGTGTACGGCGATCAAAACCAAATTGTTCAAGTGTTGTTGAACGTTATGAAAAATGCCGTCGAAGCGATGCCTGATGGAGGAATTTTATACGTCCACGTTGCGGAAGGGGACGGGAAGATCTATGTCGATGTTGCCGACACCGGCGTCGGCATTTCGAAAGAGCGGCTGCAGAAAATCGGTGAACCGTTTTTCACTTTGAAAGAAAAAGGAATGGGGCTCGGGCTGACGACAAGCATGAAAATCGTTCAAGAACATAAAGGAACGATGCGGATCGAAAGCGAGGTTGGGAAGGGAACGACTGTTCATTTGACGTTTCCGTCCGGCGGCGTCAAAGCCGCAAACGGCCGGCAAAATGCGCTGTCATAACAACAGGCGTCCACGCAGAGCGAGGATGTCTGTTTTTTTTTGGCTAACGTCTCAATCGATGGCTGATAGACAGTCGAGTTGCACGGCGGGCAGAGGCCGATGCTTTGCCGATCACCATAGGCAATGTCGGCACATAGCGGTTTGGAACATGAAACGCTTCTTTGTTTGCCGGCTTGGCCCGGCGCGGCGTCGATAGCGGTAAGACAACTAAGGGAGATGTTTCGTTTTGGCCTGAATTCGGGAAATGATAAAAGTGAAACCTTCCACGCATGATAAACGTAATTCGAAAAAGAGACTTAAAGCGAAGGAGTGTGAAGGGATGTTGATTGCCCAACTGGCGGTCATTTTGTTCGCCGCCAAACTTGCCGGTGATGCGGCCGTGCGCCTTGGCCAGCCCGCCGTGCTCGGCAAGCTGCTCATCGGCATTGTGCTTGGCCCGAGCGTGTTCGGTGTGATCGAGGATACGGATCTTTTGCAGGAGTTAAGTCAAATCGGCGTCATTTTGCTTATGTTTATCGCCGGCCTTGAGACGGATATGGACCAGTTTCGGCGCACTGGAAAAGCTGCTGTGGCGGTCGGAGTGCTTGGCATTCTCGTTCCGCTGCTCGCCGGGTATGCGGCCGGCGCAGCGTTCGGCATGGAAACCGGCACGGCTCTTTTCCTCGGACTTTTGCTGTCCGCAACGAGCGTCAGCATTTCCGTGCAGGCGCTCAAAGAGATGGGACAGCTGCAATCGAAGGAAGGATCAGCGATTCTTGGCGCGGCGGTCATCGACGACGTGCTGGTCGTCATTGCCTTGGCGTTTTTATTAAGCCTAACTGGCGGCGACGTCGAGCTTGGTGCGGTCGTGCTGAAAAAAGCTGTTTTTTTTGCCGTCGCCATTTTGCTCGCTTGGAAAGCCATCCCGCTCGTATTAAAGTGGTTTGCCCCGTTGCGTGTGACAGAGGCGGTTGTCTCGGCCGGGCTGGTCATCTGTTTTGCATTTGCCTATTTTGCTGAGGCGATGGGGGTGGCGGCGATCATCGGCGCCTATATGGCCGGGCTTGGCGCGAGTTTTACGGACTATCGGGAAGAAGTATTTGAGAAAGTGGAAACGATCGCCTATTCTTTGTTTGTCCCTGTCTTTTTTACCTCCATCGGGGTTGCGGCCGACTTTTCCGGCATCGTCGAGCATTGGCCGCTGATTGTCGGTTGGAGTGCGCTCGCGATTTTGACAAAGCTTGTCGGCGCCGCGCTGGGGGCAAAATGGGCCGGATTTTCGTGGGGAAGCTCGCTGGCGGTCGGCGCTGGCATGGTGTCGCGCGGTGAGGTGGCGCTCATCATCGCCGGCATCGGCTTGGAAGCCGGCCTGCTTGATGGGAACATGTTTGCGGTCATGATCATCGTCGTATTGGTAACGACTGTTGTGACGCCGCCGTTATTGAAGATGATTTTCAGCCGTCTTCATCCGGTGCGCCGGACGGCCTAGTCGCCGTCGAAGTGGGCAGCCGGGCCGATGGCCGGCGCTATAGCGGCAAAACAGCGGGGCTGTCCCCAAAAAAGGGCAGCCTCGCTGTCGCTACGAGCGGTTCTTTTTCGCTTGCTTGGCCGTATCCACGCTGTCTTTGGCCATTTCTGCCTCCGCCTTGGAGACGGTCGGGTTGGCTACTTCTTGGCTCACCTTGTTTTGTCTTCCTTTGTTCGACATGCGATCCCCTCCTTTCGGCCAGTTTCGCTCCGCTTGCCGTATGCCCGCAAAATGCTGTTTAGTTCGCTGCTATGTTTCGTCGGAATTTGATGGCGGGCCTGGTCAATAAACACAATATCTGCATGCGGCACATAACGTTGGAACATAGCGATATACGGATGGATGTAACGATCGCGTGCTCCATAAATAAGGAGCACGGGCAAGCGGAGGGAAGACAGTTGTTTTGTGCATCCATAAACAAGCCCAGCCTGGTACATGGCGTTTAAATCCCGTTTATGGGTCAGCCGGGCGTACCGCCGCAACAGCTGCCATTCGCGCCAGTTCGTTTTGTGCCCCCAAGCAAGAGCCGTCGCAAGCAGCGGGATGGCCCCAAGTTTGGCGGCGGAAATGCCAAGCCAAAACTCACCCCACAGCAGCGGGGTACACACTTCAGGAAATCCGCCAATCAAAATAAGTTGCTTCACATGCTGTGGATAGCGAAGGGCGAAATCAAGTGCGACCGACCCGCCGCTGGAGTAGCCGCAAATGATCGCGCGCCCGATGCCGAGGGAGCGAAGCAACACCGAGACGTCATCGGCGAGCAGCGGCACCGTAATCGGTCCATCCGACGGACTGCTTCGCCCGTTGCCGCGCATGTCGTATAAAATGAGGCGAAAATCGCGGGCGAGCGGCTTTTGGCGGCAAAAAACGGCATGCCCCATTCCTGGGGGATGGATGAACAAAAGCGGTGTTCCTTCTCCTTTTTCCTCATAGTAAAGGCGGACTCGTTGGTTGATCGATACGTATGGCATATTCTTTCCTCCCTCCCATTAGTATGTCGAGAAGAGCGGCGTCCCATCCAAAAAACGTCATTGAGAGCGATGGCCCATCCGGTTTATAATGTAGTCTGCATAGACTAGCGGCAGACGATGGGTGCGGAAAGGAGGGAGGCTGATGGAACAGCCGTTTCGCGTCGAAAAAACGCTCAACAACAACGTGTTAATCGCTTCCCATCCGGCATATGGCGAAGTCGTTTTGCTCGGCAAAGGAATCGGCTTCGGCAAAAAACGGGGGGACGAGATTGCCAAGAGCGCTGTGGAAAAATGTTTCGTTCTGAAAAACGAACGCGAACAAGAGCAATACAAAAAGCTGCTTCCGGAATTGAGCGAAGAATTCATCGCCCTCATGAGCGAGGTGGTTCAACATATTCAGCAACGCGTGGGCGCGCCGCTCGACGAGCACATCCATGTGGCGCTGACGGACCATATCGCTTTTACATTAAAGCGGCTTGAACAAGGATTGGATGTCAAAAACCCGTTTTTGGCTGAGACGAAAAGCTTGTATCCGTTGGAATATGAAATTGCCAATGAAGTGGCCCGCATGATTGAACAAAAGCTCGGGATTGTGCTGCCTGAAGGAGAGGCAGGCTTTATTGCCCTTCATATTCATAGCGCGATTTCCAAGCAAAGCGTGTCGGAAGCGAATCGATATTCCCAGCTCATTGCTGATCTTGTCAAGATCGTCGAGCAACAGCTTGGCGTTGACATCGACCGCGAGAGCGTTCATTATTTGCGGTTTGTCCGTCACTTGCGCTATGCGATTGAGCGGATGAAAAAAGGCGAAAAAGTCGAAGAACCAAAAAATTTGTCGAAAATCTTGAAGGAAGCGTATCCATTATGCTATAATCTAGCATGGAAGTTGGTCAAAGTCATGCAGCAAACGCTTCATCTGCCGGCGGACGATGCCGAGGCGGTCTATTTGACGTTGCATTTGCAACGGCTGGCGGAGAAAAAGAACAATACAACTGCATAGGTTGTCTCGCTTTACGTGTTACTGACTCGATCAGGCATGAGTAAAGAGGGCAAATAAGGCGGCAACAGCTGCGAATTCATCTTTGCGCTGTTGTAAGCGTTCTTTTTGTCTCTCTTTAGTCATGCCTTTTTTATTGCGCCGGCTCCCTCGGAAACGCCCGCTTCATTTTCGGTACATGAATCGGTCGTTTGCTGTAAAACTTAAGAAAAGGAAACTAAAGGAGGTTATGAAGATGAAACGAGCGTTTGGCACGCTGCAAAAGGTCGGGAAAGCGCTCATGCTGCCGGTGGCGATCTTGCCGGCGGCCGGGATTTTGTTGGCGCTTGGCAACGCCTTGAAAAACCCGGCGCTCACTGACAAAATTCCGGCGCTCAAAGCCGACTGGGTCGTGCTCATCTCCAATGTGATGGAGCAAGCAGGCGGCATCGTCTTCTCCAACTTGTCGCTCTTGTTTGCGGTTGGTGTGGCGATCGGCCTTGCCGGCGGGGACGGGGTCGCGGGCTTGGCGGCGATCATCGGCTACTTGATTATGAATGTGACGATGAGCGTCATCTTGGGCGTGACTTCCGATATGATCGGCGCCGACCCGTCGTACGCCAACATTCTCGGCATCCCGACGCTGCAAACCGGCGTATTTGGGGGGATTATCGTCGGGATTTTGGCAGCGTACATGTACAACAAATACTTCAATATCGAACTTCCGCAATATCTCGGCTTTTTCGCCGGCAAGCGGTTCGTGCCGATCGTGACGGCGGCGTCCGCAGTCGTGCTTGGCATTCTCATGACATTCGTTTGGCCGCCGATTCAGCACGGGCTCAATGCGTTTTCGCACAATATGATCGATGCGAACAAAACGTTGGCCGCGTTCATTTTCGGCGTCATCGAACGGGCGCTCATTCCGTTTGGTTTGCATCATATTTTCTATGCACCGTTTTGGTTTGAATTTGGCGAGTACGTCAATAAAGCCGGGCAAGTGGTCCATGGCGATCAAAAAATCTTTTTCGAGCAACTGAAAGACGGGGTCAAATTGACGGCCGGCACGTTCATGACCGGGAAATTCCCGTTTATGATGTTCGGTCTCCCGGCAGCGGCGCTCGCGATCTACCACGAAGCGCGACCGGAAAACAAAAAAGTCGTTGCCGGCATCATGGGGTCGGCCGCGTTGACATCGTTTTTGACCGGGATTACCGAACCGATCGAATTTTCGTTCTTGTTCGTCGCCCCGGCGCTGTTTGCCATTCACTGCGTCTTTGCCGGCTTGTCGTTTATGATCATGCACCTGTTGAACGTCAAAATCGGGATGACCTTCTCCGGCGGGGTCATTGACTTCTTGCTGTTTGGCGTTCTGCCAAACCGGACGGCATGGTGGCTTGTCATTCCGGTCGGCTTGGTGTTTGCCGTGATTTATTATTTCGGATTCCGCTTTGCGATCCGCAAATGGGATTTGGCGACGCCGGGCCGGGAAAAAACGGTCGAGGAAGCACCGAAAGCCGAGGCAGCCGCCGCTGGCGATCTGCCGTACGAAGTGCTCGCCGCCCTTGGCGGAAAGGAAAACATCGAACATTTGGACGCATGCATTACGCGTTTGCGCGTTTCGGTCCATGATATCGGCCGGGTCGATAAAGACCGGTTGAAAGCGCTCGGCGCCGCAGGGGTGCTTGAAGTCGGCAACAACGTGCAAGCGATTTTCGGTCCGAAATCGGATATGTTAAAAGGGCAAATTCAAGACATCATGCAAGGAAAAGCGCCGGCCCGGGCGGAAGAGAAACCGAAAGCAGCGGCCTCGGAAGCCGCGAAGTCCGAAACGATTGCTTCGCCGATGTCAGGAGAGGTCGTTCCGCTCGCTGAAGTGCCGGACCAAGTGTTTTCGCAAAAAATGATGGGCGACGGCTTCGCGGTCATGCCGACGGACGGCACGGTCGTCTCTCCGGTTGATGGCAAAATCATCAACGTATTTCCGACGAAGCACGCCATTGGCATTCAGTCGGCCGGCGGGCATGAAATGTTAATCCACGTCGGCATCGACACAGTGAAGCTGAACGGCCAAGGGTTTGAAGCGCTTGTCAAGGAAGGCGACGAAGTGAAAAAAGGGCAGCCGATTTTGCGCGTCGACCTTGATTATGTAAAACAGAACGCGCCATCGATTGTCACGCCGGTGATTTTCACGAATCTCGAAGCCGGCGAAACGGTTCACGTCAACAAGCAAGGCCCGGTTGCTCGAGGAGAAGACGCTGTTGTGACGATCAGCTAAACTGCTTATTCGCGGCGGGGCGGGACCAAGCATTTTCCGTTGCCTCCCCGCCCCTGCATTTGATATGATGGCAAAGAAAAAATTGAAGAAAAGGGGAATGATGAACATGGCAGAAAAAACGTTTAAAGTCGTTTCTGATTCCGGCATCCACGCTCGTCCGGCGACGATTTTGGTGCAAACGGCGAGCAAATTCAACAGCGAAATCCAGCTTGAGTACAACGGCAAAACGGTGAACTTGAAATCGATCATGGGCGTCATGTCGTTAGGAATTCCGAAAGGGGCGACGATCAAAATCACGGCAGAAGGGGCCGATGCGGCAGAAGCAATGGCGGCGTTAACCGATACGTTGGCAAAGGAAGGCCTTGCGGAATAATGGAAAAGACGATTCATGGCATCGCCGCTTCAAGCGGCATCGCCATCGCCAAGGCATACCGCTTGGAAACGCCTCATTTGGCGGCCGAAAAACGGACGGTCGCCGACGTCGAGGCGGAAATTGCGCGGCTTGAGGCGGCGGTCGCGAAAGCGAAAGAAGAGCTGGAAGCCATCAAACAGCATGCCTTGGAAAAGATTGGTGAAGACAAAGCCGCCATTTTTGCCGCCCACTTGCTTGTGCTTGACGACCCAGAATTGCTGAACCCGATTAAGGAAAAAATCAAAACAGAACAAGTGAATGCGGAATATGCGCTCCATGAAACGGCATCGTTTTTCATTTCCATGTTTGAAGGCATGAACAATGAGTATATGAAAGAGCGGGCCGCCGATATCCGCGATGTGACGAAGCGCGTCCTCGCCCATTTGCTTGGCGTGACGATCTCCAATCCGAGCCTCATTTCCGAAGAGGTCGTCATTATCGCTGAGGATTTGACGCCATCCGATACGGCGCAGCTGAACCGCCAATATGTGAAAGGATTTGCCACCGACATCGGCGGGCGAACGTCGCACTCGGCCATTATGGCCCGCTCGCTCGAAATCCCGGCTGTCGTCGGCACGAAGGCGATTACGGCGGAAGTGCAAAACGGCGACATTGTCATCGTCGATGGACTTGACGGTCAAGTCGTCGTCAATCCGTCCCCGGAGCTGCTTGCGCGTTATGAAGAGAAGCGGGCTCGCTATGAGGAGCAAAAAGCGGAATGGGCGAAGCTTGTCGATCAACCGACGGTTACCGCTGATGGCGTGCACGTTGAGCTGGCGGCCAATATCGGCACGCCGGACGATGTGAAAGGAGCGTTAGCCAACGGGGCGGAAGGGATTGGGTTGTATCGCACGGAATTTTTATACATGGGACGATCAGAGCTGCCTACGGAAGACGAACAGTTTGCGGCCTACAAAACGGTGCTTGAAAAGATGGATGGCAAGCCGGTCGTCGTCCGGACGCTTGACATTGGCGGCGACAAAGAGCTCCCGTATTTACACTTGCCAAAAGAGATGAACCCGTTTTTAGGGTTTCGAGCCATTCGCCTTTGCCTGGAAATGCAAGACATGTTCCGCACGCAGCTGCGCGCCTTGCTGCGGGCGAGCGTGCACGGCAATTTGAAAATCATGTTCCCGATGATTGCGACGCTCGATGAATTCCGCCAAGCGAAAGCGATTTTACTCGAAGAAAAAGAAGCGCTCCTCCGCCAAGGCGTCCCGGTCGCCGATGACATTGAAGTCGGCATGATGGTGGAAATCCCGGCTGCCGCCGTCATGGCGGACCAGTTTGCGAAAGAAGTCGATTTCTTCAGCATCGGAACGAACGACCTGATCCAATATACGATGGCGGCCGACCGGATGAATGAGCGTGTTTCGTATTTGTACCAGCCGTACAACCCGGCCATTTTGCGGCTCATCAGCCACGTGATCGATGCCGCACATCGCGAAGGAAAATGGGTCGGGATGTGCGGGGAAATGGCGGGCGACCCGATCGCCATTCCGATTTTGCTTGCCCTTGGCCTTGATGAGTTCAGCATGAGCGCCACCTCGATTTTGCCAGCGCGCGCTCAGTTGAAACAACTGGCGAAAGAAGAGGCGGCCCGCATCAAAGAGACGGTGTTGTCGCTCGGCACGGCTGAGGAAGTAGTGTCGTTTGTCAAACGAACGTTCCATATGGCTTGATCATAGCGAAAGGTGCAGCGGCATGAATCGGCCGCTGCGCCTTTTTTTGCCTTTAAAGGCAAGACATATGTTTCCGCGCTCTGTTCAAGCCAACAGCGGTGTCGATGATTCATAGCCATACCGCTGCCGGATCGTAAGTGAAAGGCCTAAAGCGATGACTTTCGCCATTTGGTAAACAATGTGCAAATTCGTGTACGGAAGTGCGCTCATATCGGCGGTATCTTCCATCACGACGCCCATCATGCTGATGTCGCCAATCGATGGCAGCGATTTGCCAAGCGCAGTGCCAGGGGAAAGGGCGCCAGGGCGGATGGCGATCGTATGGACAAACGGCTGCGGCCCGACAATGCTGTCGATCGCCACTACATATGCTCCGTGTTCGTTTTGCAATTGTTCGGAAACGCGTCGGATGTTTGTCGCATCGACGGGTTGCCTGAGCGTGCCGATGACGGTCAAATGATCCGGATAAGCGTTTTCCAGCAGCGTGCCGACGAACGGCCCTAAGCTGTCGCCGTTGATGCGATTGCTGCCGATGCAAACGACGGTCAGATGACGGATGTGCGCCGGCAGCAAGGAAAACAGTTCATTGCGAATGAGCAAAGGAGCGAGCGGATCGCTGTAGGAAATCGTCCTCATCAATCGCGATTCCTTTCTGTCTATAGTCTCCTTTTCTTATTCGCGGCCGCTGCCGGCGATTCCTTTCTTTTCAGGGTTGCAAATTTTTCCTTATGTTTGCTTAAACGGGTTGCGCCATTCCATTAACACGGCATGGTTGAGCGATTCTTCGTCTTCTAAACTTTCTTGCTGCACGCGGATGAGATCAGCAAAGTCGTCTGTCGTATAGTTGCGGATGACCGCTTCGCGCGGGGTGTTGCCGTCAAAGACGTATAAACGTTTATCGTACATGCCGATCCCCCTTTCGTTCGTTTTACCCTCATCATAACCGAAACCTAGAAAAAGCGCCAAGAAAGGTCCATGGACAAGTTTGCCCTCGACCCGGGGATGAAAATCACCGCTTGCCGACGGGATTTTCACGGAAAGCGGGTAGCTTGGTGTTCAAATAAAACGATCATTTACAGCCTTTCGCTAAGTGATCAAGATCACCATCGCAAGCAACCACTGGCAATCTTCGTTTAGGACTCTTTCTCCATTTCACATACAAATTGGTTTACTCGCAAAAGCTTCCGAAGAAAATGAAAAACCATGTCGAACTTTGTCTGTCGAAAATGATGGATGGCAGGGAGGAGGAAAGATACAATTTGATTGTAAAAGTAATGGAAATCGAGAAGGAGAGCATATGAGAAACATTCGTTTGCGACGATGGTTGGTTTGGATGATCGTATGGGCTTTAGTGATGTCAAGCGTCCCGACAAAGGGGCTTGCCGAAACGATCCGATCAGGGGTTGACCGTGTGGCGCCAAAAGAGGGGCCGCCAAAGGTGCCGGAAGCTCTGAAACGTGATCTCAAGCCAGGGGAAATCATAGAGGAAAGAACTGAGAATACAAAGGTTTACTACAACGGCGATGGCACGTTTACCAAGAAGATTTACTTTGAGCCTATTCATGTGAAGAAAAAGGGACAAAAACTATTTGAGGAAGTATCTTCTAGCCTAACGGATAGCACCAATAATACGAATTACGTTGAAACAGAGAATACCATTTTGGAGACAAACTTTTATAAAAAGATGGTCGATGGAGAATACGCCACGTTCCATTACAATGGATATTCGATTTCCTATTCTATTTTAGAGGCGGCAGGCAATAACGCACAACCGATAAAAGCGAAGGATGTTGCCGCCGTCTATAAGAAAAAAGACAACAAAATTGTTCACAAAAACATTTTTCCGAGCATAGACCTGCAAAATATTGCATTTAACGAGTCAACAAAAGAAGATTTGGTTCTTCATTCGTTTGCTGGCTATCATATTTTCAAATTCCGTCTGAAAACGAATTTACATGCAGACATTCAAGACGATGGCTCCATTTTATTTACAAATAAAGAAAATGAAAGGGTTTTTGAGCTGCCGAAGCCGTTTATGGTGGATTCGAATGTCGATGAACGCTCTGGCGAGGTGCAGCGCTCAGAGAATGTAACGTATGAATTACAACAGGATGATCAAGGATATATTTTAACGATCAAAGCCGACCCGGAGTGGCTGAAGGATCCTAAACGTGTATACCCTGTTTATATTGATCCGAGTACTTCCATTAATGTGTCTACCGATGCATTTGTAATGAGCGCCTATCCCACAACCAACTATAGTTCCTCATCAAGCAAGTGGGACTCTGCACAGGGACAATACGTTTTGAAAGTGGGTTATTATGATGGAACAACAGGCACTTGCTATGGCTTTTTGAACCCAGATCTATCGAGCATCAAAAATATGAACGTGACGAGTGCCACATTCCATGTCTATGTCACCCATTCGTACTATGCAACGACGCCAACAGGTCTATGGCTAGATGTTGTCAACGGTCCATGGTCCGCGAGCACGTTAACATGGAGTAATCAACCTTCCTCCACCAACATTGGCAAGGTCGATGTCGCAAGAGACCAGTGGGCGCAATTTGATGTCACGAATACGGTAAAAGAATGGGCATCTGGTACAAAACCGAATTACGGATTGAAACTTCATACGAATGGCAATGGACAAACGTATTGGAAAAAAGTCGTTTCCACGACGAATAGCAGCTATAAACCATATTTGTCTGTTACGTATACGATACCCGTTCCCAATACGCCGACAGGAACGGTCTTCAGCAATGGGGATGGCACAGGATATATCAATTTATCATGGGATCCGGTTCCCGGCGCTGTGGGTTATAAGGTTTGGATTTATAACGGGAAATCATATGAAGCGTTTGATGTAGGCAATGTTACTTCCTGGAGTACAAAAGGGAAAAAAATTTGGCCGACCCCTTCTGAAATTAGTGCTGGAAGATATGACCTGCATCAAGATCAGTTAGGGACGGAGTTGGCTGTCGATCCTTCCCCAGTCTATCGAAATTCAGGCGGAAGCTATCCAAACAGCAAGAACTACTGGTTCCGAGTCAGTGCGATTTTTTCTCAAGGCGAAAGCGCCATGTCAGGCGCGTATATGCCGACCATTCCGAATTTGGCAAAACCATCTGCTCCGACGGGGGTAAGTTATACAAACGGAAATGGAACAGGATATATCGATTTCAAATGGAATCCTGTGAGTGGAGCGACGGGGTATAAAATTTGGATTTTTAACGGTTCCTACTATGAATCGTTAGATGTCGGGAACGTCACTTCTTGGACAACGAAAAACAAAAAGTATTGGCCAACATCTACGGAAATTCAAGCAGGTAGATATAAGTTGCATGTAAACGATGGTCTTGGCACGGAATTAGCTGTTGACCCGTCTCCGGTCTATGCCAATGCAGGAACCAAATACGCAACAGCTGCGAACTACTGGATTCGAGTAAGTGCCTATAACTCTCAAGGGGAAACCGTCTTTTCTGATGCGTATATGCCTAGTATTCCAGATTTGCCAGTGCCATCAGCGCCTTCCGGATTTGCTTACAGCAATCAATCGGGGAGCAACTCTGGCTATGTCATGTTAAACTGGGATAAGATTCCTGGAGCGACAGGGTATAAAGTGTGGATTTTCAATGGACTTTACTATGAAGCATTTGATGTAGGAGACGTGGACCATTGGACGACACAAAACAAAGGAATTTGGCCAACTCCGGAGGAAATCCAACAGGGGGATTCCAGCACCTTAACGTTGCATCATGATGGAAAAGGATTGGAACTTCCGAAAGATCCTTCCCCCATGTATGCGAAAATGGGGACAAAATACGCCACAAGCACCAATTACTACTTCCGACTCAGTGCATACAATGCGGATGGGGAAACAGTATTTTCCAGTAATGCATTGACGGTGAAAATTCCGGAGGCGAATGAGTATTTAGGAAAAGAAGAGTACTGGTCCATTATTGATGTTCCGTATGGCAGCGTGAATGCCGCTACCGGTAATCTGATTATAGACGAAGACGATGTTTCGATTTCCGGAAGAGGACCGGGGCTTGAAATCACAAGAACTTACAATAGTTTATCCACATCGGTTGGATTGTTTGGAAAAGGATGGCATAGCGATGCGGAAATGAACATCGTTGCCCAAGGAAATGAAGCAAGATTTACGGATGAAGATGGCACGCTCCATATATTCACGAAATTATCCGACGGCACGTATAAAGCCCCGACAGGTGTTTACTTGGAGTTAAGCGAAACAACCGATGAATATATACTGACGACAAAAGATCAAACGAAAATCCACTTTCAAAAAAGTGACGGCAAGTTAACTAAAATCGTAGATGGACATGGGAATGCCACTACCTACAGTTATTCTAACGGAAAGCTAGTGTCGATTACCGATGCGTCGGGCAGAAAACTGAGTATGGAGTACAACGCAAGCGGCAGAATCCAGAAAATTACCGCCCCAATGAATCGGACAATCACGTATGAGTATAACAACGACTTGTTAACAAAAGTAACCCAGACGGGCGGGGAAGTAACGAGATACCAATATAATGAACTTGGTCGATTAGAGAAAGTATTGGAACCGACGCATACGGAAGCAAAACCGGTCGTTAATCAGTTCATTTATCATGGCGACAGGCTAAGCCAAGCGATTGATCCTGAAAACCGCATCTATACGATGAACTATGACCAAACAAAACGACAACTTGTCGTAACGCAACCGAATGGCCGTAAAATTCAGTATAAATTTAATGAAGCAGCGAACCCAATTCAAATTATCGAAGACGTAGATGGCTTAAACATTACGACAAGCTATGTTTATGAGGGAAATAATCTAGTAGAATCACGGGATCCGAATGATCAAAATGCAGCGAATCCTACTGAATCATATACGTATGACGCCAAGGGGAATGTGTTAACGGCGAAAGATCGTTATGGTACGGAAACATACGAGTATAACAAAAATAATGATGTCATCTCCATGACAGATACGGAAGGCGATACAACCACGATTGCCTATGATGGCTTAAATCCTGTATCCGAAACGGATCAATCGGGAAAAACGTCTTCTGTATCGAAGTACGATGCCTATGGGAATATCATTGAAGAAAGCGATACATTAGGCAGTGCGACGAATTTGCTCTCTAATAGCGGCTTTGAACAAGGAATCACAGCTTGGAATCTTCTCAGTCATTATGATTCTGGGCAATTACTGGAAGACACGAATGTCTATAATGGATTGACAGGGAGAAAAACGTTAAAAATCGTCGTTGACTCTACTTCTCCTAATACAGAACTTGGCTATGTAGCGGCTACCCAAGAAATCACAGTGAAACCAAATACCACGTATACGTTAAGCGGGAAGATCAAAACGAATTTAACGAAAGCCAATGCCTTTTTCAATGTTCAATTCATGAATAGTCAAAATCAAACGATTTCTTGGGCGGATCATCGTTATAGCCAACTTACAGGCACAAGACCTTGGACAGAGCGGCAAGTGACGTTTACTACTCCTTCGAATGCAGCCAAAATTCGCGTCTATTTAGAGGTCGATCATAAGTCTCCAGATGCTTCCGGAGAAGCCTGGTTTGATAATGTTCAATTGGAAGAAGCGCAGGTTTCTTCCAGCTACAACCCAGTTGTAAATAGTAGTTTTGAAGGAACCACCACGAATTGGAGTGGAACAGGAGGAAGCGTAGATTCTACACAATCATTTGATGGAGGGTACTCACTAAAAATATCTAGAACAAGCACCACGCAATCGGCAAGTGAGTATAAGCAGACCATCATCGTTGGCCAAACATCTGGTGATGCACCAATTAACCTTACGCTTACTGGGGTTTCGAAAGCTGAAAATGTAAAAGCCAATGGCACAGTGAGCGCAAGCGATTATTCCATTACGGCTAAAGTATACTTTGTGGATGGAACGACCCAAACGTATACCGCCGATTTCCCTACTGGCAATCAAGATTGGAACCGTGCCGCCGTTTCGATTCAACCTTCCAAGCCAATTGATAAAATCGACATATCCGCTGTCTTCCGTGGCAATTACACGGGAACGGTATGGTTTGACGCGATCCGTTTAATGGAAGGAAACGTGGTGACGAAAAACAAGTATGATGCAAGCGGAAATTATGTCACGGAAGAAGTGGATGAAGAAGGCTATGTGGCGAAAAAGAATTATGATGCCGTAGGAAACCTGTTAAGCGAGTACGATAAGAAAGGAAACAAGAAAGAGTACACGTATGATTTATCGGATCGCTTAAAACAGCTGTTGTTAGCGAACGGTACTTCCGTCAACTACGATTATGACTTAAATGGCAATATGACTTCAAAAGTCATTCGAACCAGCGACGGCCAGTCTCAAACATTTGCCTATTCTTATGATGCGACCGGTAAACTCATTAAAACCGTCGGTCCGTTGAATGATGTGACAACGAATGAATATGATGCCAACGGAAATAAAATCAAAACGGTTTTGCCGAAAGGAAACACGATTCAATGGACGTATGACGGAACGGAAAGGGTCAAAACGATTTCTTACAACAACGTTCCGTATTACGAATTTAGTTACGACAAAAACGGAAACGAACTTTCTGTACAATATTTAAAAGACGGTACGACCAAGACAAGAAAATTTGATTCCGCGAATCGTGTCATTGAACAATCCGACCGCGGAGGATTACAAAAGTGGACCTATCCGACGACATCGGATAAATTACAACAGTTCATGTTCTCACATGGGTCCTTTAGCCAAACGATCAATTACCAATATAATGCATTGGATCAAAATACGGTCGTCCAAGATGGAACGTATACGTACCGCTTTGACTATGACGAGAGAGGAAACGTTCGCACCTTCACGACGGGAAACGGAGCCGGTTCGACCTTTACGTATGATGACCGCGGCCTCGTGGAAAGCGTTTCGGTCGGTACGGCGGACGGAAAAGAAATTTTATCGGAAACGTACCGTTACGATGAAAACGGCAACCGGACGAAAGTGGAATCCCCAACGGGGGAAACGACCGTCTACCGTTACGATGCCCTAGACCAATTAGTGGAAGAGCAGCTGCCGGATGGAACAAAGATCGAGTATACGTATGATGGATTCGGCAATCGCACGCAAGTCGTGAAAACGAAGGATGGGCAGTCGACGACGACCACGGCTGATTATAATGCGGCGAATCAGTTGGTTCGTTTCGGTGACGAAACAATCACGTACGATGCGAACGGCAACCGATTGGAAGACGGCCAGTATCGATATGAATGGAACGCAGCCGACCAGCTCGTCTCCATCACAAGAAAAGGCGAAAGCACGCCGTTTGTGACGTACCAATATGATGAAGACGGTCGCCGTATTCAAAAGAATGTGAATGGTGTTATTACGAACTACCATTACCAAGGCGACAGCCTAAACGTTCTGTATGAAACCGATGCAAGCGGAAATGTGGTAAGATCGTATATATACGGAGAAAACGGTCAGCTCCTTGCCATGAAGAAAGGCACAGCAACGTATTTTTACCACTATAACGCCCATGGCGATGTCATCGCCCTGACGGATGAACAAGGAAACATCGTTGCCCGTTATCAATATGATGCATGGGGGAATATTCTCTCTCAATCCGGTGCCTTGGCGGAGGAAAACCCATACCGATATGCGGGATATCAATATGACAAAGAAACGGGTCTCTATTACTTAATTGCCCGATACTATCATCCAACGCATGGCGTGTTCCTATCTTTAGACCCAGACCCAGGGGATGCAGACGATATCCTCACGCAGAATGGGTATGCGTATGCGAACAATAATCCGGTGATGTTGGTCGATCCGGATGGGCACCTTCCTTGGTTGTTAATTAATGCAGGGTTTGCGGCGTATGAAGCGTATAAGGCATACAAATCGGGAAAGGGATGGAAAGGTGTCGCGGCTGCAGCGGCTATCGGTTTTGTCGGTGGAGGAAGGCTCAAAGCGGCAAAACACTCTGTTTATGTCTTAAAGAAAGGGAATGTAGTAAAATATGTCGGAAGAACTAAAAATATTAAGAAGAGAAGATATGCCCATAGTAAAAACCATCCTGATTTAGATTTTCAAGAAGTTGCTAGCAATCTATCCTGGGGACAAGCTCGTGGATTAGAACACCGCCTATATTTGAAACACGGTGGAAAAAGTAAGCTTAGAAACAAGATAAGACCTATTAGTAAAAGAAATAAAAATTATAGAAAATATATGAATGAATCTAGAAGTATTTATAAAGAAGTAATAAGAAGATATGGTTGGTGATACTATGTCATTCTGGGAAAGCATAAAGAACAAGGAAACAGTTGTTTTAAGTGATGATGCAATCGATTTGTTAAGTGATACGCTCTTAGAAATCAAAAAAATTTATCAAGAAGATTTAGAAAGAATGCCAACGGTAGCTGAATTGGAAGCATTAATCTTGGAGGCTTTACAACTTGATTCAAATATTAATGAACAATTAGGGGAAATGGAAATCGTCGATGTAAATTTTAAATTGAAAAAGAAAAGAAAGACGCCTAATATTGAACCAGGTATTGTATTCGCAATCCCGCTTAAAGAAATTGAAAAATATGCTTATGGTTTAGTAGTAAAAGGAAAAGGATTAAAGGATGACATCTATATACAATATTTCGATATCTTCACTAATGAAATATTAGATATAAAAAACTTTAGTAATCAATTTGAAAAACTTTCTGTTCTATATACTATTAACAGTGGAATATATGGAATCGTTAATAAAGAATGGAAAATTATTGGAAAATTGTCTAAAGGGAAATTCAACCCTGAAGAATATGAGTTACCTGATTTTGTGTTTTACAATGGCAAGGAATATTTTGTTAGTCGAGGGGATGCGAATACACCAATAGCAGAATTAGAGCCTATTTCTAAAGAGGAAGGGGAAAAAATAAAAAATCCAATTGGCTTGGTTGGTAGTAGTAATATAGTGGAGATGCTTATTAATTCATACTACGAGAAACAAAATCAGAAATAATGTATTTAGCTTTTTTAGGGTTATCCCGTGATTTAAGGGATAACCTTTTTATTGTACAGTGAAGACAGTCGGTACATCCAAAAGGATGTCAATGACGTCATTACGAATTACCATTATCAAGGCGACAGCCTGAACGTCTTGTATGAAACCGATGCGAGTGGAAATGTGGTAAGATCATATATATACGGAGAAAACGGGCAACTCCTTGCCATGAAAAAAGGCAATGCGACGTACTTTTATCACTATAACGCCCATGGCGATGTCATTGCCCTAACGGATGCGCAAGGAAACATCGTGGCCCGTTACCAATACGATGCGTGGGGCAACCTTCTGTCAAAATCGGGCGCTGTGGCGGATGAAAATCCATACCGCTATGCGGGATATCAATATGACAACGAAACGGGGCTCTACTATCTGATTGCTCGGTACTACCACCCAGAGCATGGCGTGTTCCTATCTTTAGACCCAGACCCAGGGGATGCGGACGATATCCTCACGCAGAATGGGTATGCGTATGCGAACAACAATCCTGTCAAGATGGTAGATCCTGATGGAAAATTTGCATGGTGGGCTGCTGCTGCTCTTAGTGGTGCAGTTATTGATGCAGGCATATATGCATGGGAAAATAGAAAAAATTACCGATCCAAAAGATTTTGGAAAGGACTAGGGAAGAGTGCCATAAGAGGAGCAATAACCAGTGTCGCTATTGGTGGAGCTGGAAAAATAGCTTATTGGGCCGCAAGAGGTGGAAGAATTATTAAAGTTGGAAAAATAGGAGAGTATTATGGTGTTAAATGGAGAACTCGTAAGGGTATAGGATACACATATAAATCATTCGAATTTCATCCCCCTCATAACGGTCATGGTTATCATTGGCAGTTAAATAGGTGGAGCTATTATCAGGGGAAATTTAGAAGAAGTAGTAAAGGAACTAAACGTTGGACATGGTATGGTAAACGTATTAAGGGATAACTTATAAATAAAGGTGGAACTCTGTTAAGTTCCACCTTTATATTAGGAGGAATTAGAGATGAAGAAAAAAAAGTTTAAGGCCGTCAAACTGGATGAATTATCAAAAACGAGAGTTTTCGAACTAGAAGAACAAATTGAAGAAATAATCGTGGATATACTTAACCAGTATCAGCAATTTTTTGTCCAAAATGGCTATATTTTAGATATTAAATTAGAACGAATTAATGAAGTTGATGCTTTGAAAGGTATTGAGGAGCATGGTATGGAAAAAGGTCAATGCTTTGAAACAAATTACTATTCTTTTGTTTGTTTAGCTATTAAAGATTCAAGTGGAAAATTAATTGGTAATGAAGAAGATGGGTATTTAATAGAAAATATCCATATTTGGAATGTCAACAAACCGTTTTTTTCATCAAAAAAGGGATATATAATCAATTTACCGCCTTTAGAAATAAAAAAGGAAATTGAAACAGTAATTAAAGATTTTGCGAGAGTTTTAAATATAAGCATTTCAGGGTCAAACACAATTAACAATTAATTCGAGCGCTGTTTTGTGTCAAATAATGGCGATTTATTAAGAAGTCCTTTGTAAAAGGCAAAAGATTTTAACTAAATGGAAATTTATAGGATGTATAACAATCTAAGTAGAGGACAGTTTATTTTGTTGGTATAAGAGTACCACATGCTAAATTATAGGAGTGTCGTCTGTATCATAGATGATAGAGACCCAGGGGATGCGGATGATATCCTTACACAAAACGGATATACGTACGCGAACAACAATCCAGTGATGTTGGTGGATCCAGATGGGCATTGGGTCTGGCTGGCCATCAATGCAGGGGTTGCGGCTTATAGTGCGTATAAGGCATACAAGTCAGGAAAAGGATGGAAAGGTGTCGCAGCTGCGGCGGCTATCAATTTTGTTGGTTTTGGTGGCAAGTTCAAAGCTGCTATATAAGTTGCAATAAAGATTTTCCGATTGTTCGATTCTGTTTTCCTTCATAACAAGTCATTTTGATAGAATGCGGTGGGCGCTCTACTGGATGTAAAACAAAGTTTCAACTTATATAGTAAAATTATTAAAGCTGTGCATGGTAATAGTCGATTCTCAAAGAGGATTCATCATGGGTATGAAATTTATGAAATAGTTAACGGTAAAAAACGTATAGTTAAAGTAGGTATTAGTGGTGCTAAGCTAAACAAAAACGGTACATCACCTAGGCTAACCGTCAGGTCAATAAGTGGAATAAAAAAGCGGGGTATCAAAGATACTATGCTCGGATTGTTAAGAGAAATATTTATGGAAGAGAGAAAGCTCTAAAGTGGGAGAGAGGAAGAGCTTATGCAGTGAGAAAAGCTGGGGGTAATATGTATCTTCATGTCAGACCGTGATAACATAAAGAAAGGGGTAAGCTATGTTACTGAAAACATTTCTATTATTAGGAGAAGAAGGGATATCCGACGTTAAAAAAAGTTTTTCTTTTCAAACTAGATGTATTACCAAATTGTATGAACGGGTCTTTGATAAAAAATATAAAACCGCTGATTGTAGGCAGTTAAATTTCCATTGTGGTAATTACCCCGAGATGAAACTATTAGGATGTTTTGATGGTTTTTGTCAAGTCTTAGTGCCATATAATATTCAAGAATTTCTAGAGTATCCAGATAACAAAAAAAAATAGAGATCCTAGAACTGTTGAAAAATAGCCTCGATTTTGTTATTAGAGGAAAAAATTGGGATCCTAATCCTTTTCAAGAAGCTTATGAGAGAGTAAAGGAGTTAAACTATATTAATGAGTTTATTTGGAACAAGCCTAAATTAAGTCCAAATAAAAAATACAAAGCTGAGGTACATTGTAATCACGATCTGTATGATTTTACAATAAAGATGGTGATTAAAGATAGAAAAGATAAAGTATTACTTGAAAAAAAAATAGTGTCAACTGAACCCGATGAACTTATTTACGATAGGTTTTTAGGTCATTTAATGTGGATAAGTGATGATGAAATAGCGCTTTACGAGAAAAATTCAAAGCGTTATACCTCTGTAAAATTAAGAGAAGCATAATGAATAGCTCTAAAATATTATCAAAGTTGAATCATTTTTCACCAGATTGACAGTTTAAAATTTTTCTTCAGAAGGACGCAAATTCGTCCTTCTGTTTTTTTATCCTATGGGGTTCCGTTAAGCAGCTTTCTTATTGTCTAGGGCACGGTGTGTTCCCTTCCTTGGATCCAGACCCAGGGGATGCAGACGATATCCTCACGCAGAATGGGTATGCGTATGCGAACAATAATCCGGTGATGTTGGTCGATCCGGATGGGCATTGGGTATGGTTGGCCATCAATGCAGGGTTTGCAGCTTATGATGCGTATAAGGCATACAAGTCGGGAAAAGGATGGAAAGGTGTCGCGGCTGCGGCGGCGTTAGGACTTATAGGCGGGGGACGGATTAAAGCTGCTAAGAAAATATCACATAACCCGTGGTGCTAGATAAACTCAAACAAGCATAAAAATAGCCCTTGCATGAGGATCCCCTTAAAATGAAAGTGCAACCAACCATTAAAAAGGAGGATCCCTATGCAAGAGCACTTTCATTTTACTACAGATCGGGCCAAGATTCAAAAGCAATATGCCGCCATTTTCGTTTTTGTTTCTGCTCAACTTTCATGCATTCAGGTGCATCTTCATCGTCGAAATCGCCATTTGGTCAAGCAAGAGGACGCTGTCATCATCGCCATTCATCTTTTAGGAAAGCT
>NZ_JAEIGB010000022.1:0-49261 GCF_022341265.1 Geobacillus sp. YHL | reverse complement strand
TCTTCTCCCCTATTTTCAGTATACGTTGCCCACCATATGGAGAGTGGTGAAAGAACGGTTGGGCCTGACTCCGAAACGGGGGATGGAGGAGGCTCCACTCCTTCCTACGGATGAAGGGGTTTTATTTTATGTCCGACGTTTATTCCGAAATTTGAACCACCTTCATTGGTTTTTTGCGGAGCGCTGGAGAAAAATTGGTCCTGCCATCGCCCAAGCGAGAGAACGAGCCCTATGGTGGATCCAGACGATGGAGGAGATCGGCCTCTTTTTCGTCATCCAAGAGATATGGGAGCACCGATCGACGCATCTTTTTGCACGTACATTCAGTTCCTGATTTTACTTATATCCCCTTATATGGAATCATTTATAGATTCCACAAACCTTTCCTCTCGACGGTCGGGGGAATGATCCGATAGGATAGAGACAGGATGGACCGATAAGGTCCTAGAATGGGATGAACGAAGGAGGAGATCGAAATGAATGAGTCGATGAGACAGGAGATCGCTTTATTTCGGTATGGATTGATCGCTCCATTGGTGAATGGACAAGTCGATCCAAAAACGTACTTGAAGGAAGTAGCGGAACGGATCCATCAAGTTCCCCACCATGGAGAGAAACGCATCGCCGCCAAAACGATCCTCGACTGGTGCACGCAGTACAAAAAAGGGGGCTTTGAGGCGCTGAAGCCGAAACGACGGTCGGACCGTGGCCATTCCCGGAGGCTGTCACCTGAAGAAGAGGATCACATTTTAGCCCTGAGAAAAAAACACCCCCACATGCCCGTGACGGTGTTTTACCAACACCTTATCGAGCAGGGGGAAATCCAATCCATCTCTTATTTCACTATATACCGACTTTTAAAAAAATACAACCTCGTGGGGAAAGAAATTTTACCGATTCCTGAACGAAAACGATTCGCGTACGATCAGGTCAATGAGCTCTGGCAAGGTGATTTGTCCCATGGCCCGTTGATTCGCGTGAATGGCAAAACGCAAAAAACGTTTTTGATTGCCTATATCGATGACTGCTCGCGGGTCGTGCCGTACGTATAGTTTCTCTTCCGAGAAATTTGACGGGTTGCGGATCGTAACCAAGGAAGCGCTGCTTCGATACGGAAAGCCGAAGCGAATTTACTCGGATAACGGCAAGATTTATCGGGCGGAACCCTTGCAGTACGCCTGCGCGGAGTTAGGGATCACCTTGATCCATACCCAGCCGTACGATCCGCAAAGCAAAGGGAAAATCGAACGATTTTTCCGCACCGTACAGACGCGGTTTTACCCGTTGCTCGAAATGAATTCACCGAAGTCGCTCGAAGAGCTAAACGAGCGATTTTGGAAGTGGTTGGAGGAAGATTACCATCGAAAACCGCATGCCTCGTTGAACGGGAAGACGCCACATGAAGTGTTTCAATCGCAAGTCCATTTGGTGTCGTTCGTCGAGGATTCGGATTGGCTCGACTCGATCTTTTTGAAACGCGAATACCGTAAAGTGAAGGCCGATGGTACGGTCACGTTGAACAAGCAGCTGTATGAAGTTCCGCCCCGGTTCATCGGACAATCGATCGAACTCCGTTATGATGAACAAGGCGTGTATGTGTACGAAGACGGTCAACGGGTCGCCGAAGCGGTCCTTGTTCGCTTCGAGGACAATGCCTATGTGAAACGCCATCGGTCACCGTTTGCGGCGGTTCCGGTAGAGGGAGGCGAAAACGATGTATAAAACGTTTTATTCCCTTTCCCGAGAGCCGTTTTCGAAGGAGACGAATCCACCAGAGGCTTATCAAGGGGCCTCGTATCAAGAGGCCCTCGCCGCTTTGGACTACGTGAAACGAACAAGAGGGATCGGGCTATTGATCGGTGAACCAGGGGCCGGCAAGACATTCGCCCTTCGGGCGTTTAAGGAATCCCTGAATCCGTCACTGTATCACGTCGTTTATTTTCCATTGTCAACGGGAAGCGTGATGGACTTTTATCGCGGCCTTGCCTTCGGGCTCGGGGAAGAGCCGAAATACCGCAAGGTCGACTTGTTTTATCAAATCCAACAAGGGATCGAGCGCTTGTATCATGAACAACGGGTAACGTCAGTGTTCATCCTCGATGAAATGCATTTAGCGAAGGATGCCTTTCTGCAGGATATCGCGATCCTGTTCAACTTTCACATGGACTCAACGAATCCGTTTGTCTTGATTTTGGCGGGGCTGCCCCATTTACAGGCAAAACTACGGTTGAATCAACACCGTCCGCTTCACCAACGAATCATCATGCGATACCAGATGGGGCCTCTTGATAAGGAAGAAGTGGTAGGATATATCGAACACCGCCTGAAACAGGCGGGGGCGAAACACCCGATTTTTACCCCAGCTGCCTTAGAAGCGATTGCCCTGCAGTCGCAGGGGTGGCCGCGGATCATCAACAACCTCGCCACCACTTGCCTGTTATACGGCGCTCAATTAAAAAAACATATGATTGACGAAGACATTGTGCGTATGGCAGCCGAAGAAATGGGGTACTGACACAGCAGGGGCTGATCGGCCCCTGTTATGTTTCATCCCGATCCATCCTCATTCTAGTTAATCATCCGAAATAATGTGCAAACGTTCGGAAATAATCTGCAAAACCTGGAATAATTCGCAAAGATTTTGCACATTATTTCCGAATCCGTCCGAAATAATTTGAAAAAGGGATTCTGAAATAATGTGCTAATTTACACCCCTGCTTAGTCCCCTGTCCTTCATGTCAACTTAGACTTAACTAAGATTTCTAAACAATCATGTAAAAAAATTCAAACATAATATAAAAATAATAATAATCAACATAGCCGTTAGAGATATTGGAAGAATACCTCGTACCAATTGTCCCTCATTTCCTGAATTTTTTGTAATGGAAGCAACTAATGCAACCCTAGATGGTGAAGCCATAGTCATATTAGATGCTGAAACATTTTGGGATGTAGCATACAACAGTTCTGAACTATGTAATTTATTTGCCATTGTGCTTTGAAAATGTGAGAACATTGCATTAGAAGCACTGTTGCTACCACTCATAAATCCACCGATTGCACCGATTATAGGAGATGCAATAATAAACCAAGAACCCAATAAAGCGGCCACATTTGTCGCGATAAAATCTGTCATTCCAGATTGTTGCATTACACTGGACATAGCAACAAATCCGATTGTTGCCATACTTGCTGGATATACTTGTTGTATCGTTCTAATAATGCAGGATTTGATCTGAAACATTTTTAAGCGGTATATCCCAATGGTCACAATAGAAGCTAAAAACAATGCAAATCCCGGGCTATACAAGAGTTCTAAATGAAAATTATATTTTGGTAATCTAACCACCATTACATTAGTAAGGATTAATTTCAAAGACGAATAAAAATGTGATATAAAGATATAAGTCGTTAAAATAAGGTAAGGTATAATAGCTTTTAGAAAATCCCTTTTATTTGTTAGAAGAGTTGATTTTGATACCGCAACTTCTTTAGCAAATTTTTTGTAAATTAACTCTTTTAATTTCCAATAAGTTATCAAACATAAAGAGGATGTAAATCCTGCTAATACACCAGCTAATTCCGTTGAAACATAAGCGCTTATCAACCATGTAGTTAATGATAACGTTGTTGAAACAATTAATATCTCTAAAAAGTAATTTTTTATAGCTCTCTTCCCTCCACTAATGATAACTACCATTACTGTATAAAAAAAATAAAGAGGAATACTTACTAAGGCGCTATACTTTCCCAGTTCATTGAGGGGGACACTCGATAATTCAGCGTTGATTACTGTTCCAATAGCAAGCGCCCCCCATGGAACAGCAGACTGCGTCAATAAAGACAAGAGAGCCGCCTTTCTTGGTTGAAAGCCTAACGAAAGATATAGGGGGGCGGCTATAACAATTCCGATACCAAAACCACTAGTTGCTTCAAGAAAAGGACCTAATGCTGAGGAAATTAGTAACCCTTGTTCTACCGGTGAGCTACAAAAAAAAGATAATCTGTTAGAAATAATGTTAATAGCCTGGCTTTCACTTAATACGTTATATAAAAGTAACCCAAATATCAAAACATAAATAACAGTAATTGATATCAATAAACCTTGGATAGAGGAATGTAATAAATCTTTTAATGATGTTTCAAAATGGAAAGGCAACAGTGATACGATAACCGACAACAAATATGAATATATTGCTGTGTACATTCCTGAAATTTTTAACCAAATCAAACAAACTAGAGCTAATAAAATTGGTGATACAGACAGTATAAAGTTAAAAAAAAGTTGCATTGTATCTACACACCCTTTCTTGAACGTTTGTTTTTTGATAAGAAAAAAGGTAAAAAAAGTTTTGAATGCTCATCGTCAAAACTCTCTTCTCTTTATGAGCTTAAAATTCCACTAAAGATGCTTGTGCGCTAGCAAATAGTGAAAACAGAATACGTTCAGGGGGTGTGGATACATAATTTAAACCGAGGGGTGCCGCATGACGAGTTAACCATTGAACAGATTCCCAGTCTCCTGCAATTTCACCCCCCAAGCCAATTAAGTAATCACGGTTATTAATTCTTCGTAAATTGCGAATACGTTGCAAACTTGTCACAATTGCTTTACCTACAATTTGAGTATTTATTGTTTGAAAAGGGCTTCTATTCATTATCCCGAGTTGAACATAGCTAGGAATAATGGAATTAGCTGAATCCGTGCGATTCATATTTAGACACGCAGCGGTAAAATCATTGCCACCGAACAAAGCACCATTTAACAAATAATTTTTCCCTTTCAAATCCAAAATATCTTCTATTAAATGAAACGCTCCAGACGTTTCTATCATTACCGATATACCGCGAATCCAGTCACATTTGGTTCCAATCATTTCTCTTATCTTTCGCTCAAACACCTCAATAAACATCTCAACTTCTTGAGGGAACGTTACCATGGATAAGAGAATCTGGATTTGTGTTTTTATCCCTTCATCATTAGCTCTTTTTGCTGCTTTTAGTAAACCTTCACACCAAAGTTCGCATATATCTTCACGTTGAACAGTAACCCTTACACCACGACAACCATGGTACGTCTCAGTTTCATTTGTGAGAACATTTACTCGATTTCTAACAGCCTTTTCATCTAAATCGAACTTCTGAGAGAAACGTTTCACATCAAATTTTTCTGTAAAAATCATCTTAAATGGCATACATAATAATCTGATGACCGCAATTTTGCCTACCCCAACTTTAAATGTTTGATAAAGAAGATTAGAGAAAATTTCTACATATTGGTTTTTGAATTTGTTGAAATGTTTACCAACAACATCCGGACCTAGAAAAATCAATCTCATCAAATCAATTGCCTCTGGATCATTCCACATACGTTCATCACGTAAAAGACCAAGTGCATATTTATCTTCTCTAACCTTGATTACCACTCGGTTATCGTCATCTATCGAGATATGGCTTGCATACAAAAGTGTTTGAACCATTCCTTTTGTAGTATGGGCTGTGGCAAATACCTCTAAATCAGTTACATCTTGGGCATGGTGAACAAGCTCTTGGAATAACTGAAACTCTTCTGATTGAATAGAATCAATGAGCCATTGTTTGTTTTGTTGGAAAGTATTTGTCTCAACTATACAAGTGTGTGCCTTTAATGGACCTACCATCTCAATAGCTTCTAAATAACATTGGGTAAGCAGTTTATAAACTTTAGCAATTAACGGCTCTTCTACGAGCAATTCACCTTTATATATTCTTCCATGCCTTCCGCTCATTGAAAGAAATTGTCCTTCAAGAATTTCGATGGTATTTCCATATATGGAAAAATAGACCTTTCTTATAGGTTGTTCAATTTCTATATAACTTCCATCTTTAAAAAAATATTTATAAGTCATTTGGTCTTGTTCTTCAATATAAGTGCAATTCACTCCCACTATAGATGGAATTCCTTCGCAACTTGCCTGAACCGGACAAAATGTTGTACGACCTTTTTGATTGGTGAAGAAACCTCTAATAGATTGAATGAGACGAAAATCTTCGAGATCTCCGTATGGGGTTGAATAAATTAAATCAATTTTCGTATTTCTTCTTCTTGCTTCATCTAATAGCTTCTCTCCTAATTCTCGATTCAATACTAACTGCCCAGTAACATCACCTGGTAATATCCCATCACCTTCTCCAACCAATAATTCTTTTCCTGTATATCTAAACGATGGTAACAACATTTCCATCAAGTGAGTTTCCGTTAAGTCAATTAATGTTTCACTTATAGTACTTTTTCCGGACGATAAATTGGAAAGTAAAGTCTTATAATTTTGTTCAATATTTGTTGTAAATAACAATTTTATCTACCACCTTTAATTTTATAATTTAATTAATAAAATAATTAATATTCAAATGATTTTAAACAAACTGTTTTTCTATAGGTGTTCCAAATTTCGGGTTAAGAGTTCTTTCACGAAATCGTGACATAATTTGTTTTGTAATTTCCCCAACACATCCACTACCAATCTCAATATTATTAACTTTGGTCACTCCTACAATTTCAGCATGTGTCCCAGTTATAAAAACTTCATCGGCATTGATCAATTCATACGGTGTTATATCGCGTTGTACTACAGACAGTCCCATTTCTTTAGCAATTTCAATAACGTTTTGACGAGTGATTCCTAATAAAATTCCATTTCCTGAATGCGGAGTGGCAATTTCGCCATTTGAATAGATAAATATATTACAGATGGGAGATTCAGAGATAAATCCTCTCGAATCAAGAAGTATAGCATCATCAGCGTTGTATTGAATGGATTCCATTTTTGCCTGAATACTATTAAGATAATTAAGAGATTTGATTTCATGAGATGTTGCATCGATGGCATCTCGGCGAATCGAAACAATCGCCATTGATATTCCCTTTGTTAAAGCATCAGTTCCATGGACATTCGGTAAATCTTCAACAATAATAATGAGGGATGGACGTTTACACGAACGAGGATCAGGGCCAATTGCTCCAATCCCCCTTGTAACTAATAACCGTATATAGGCATTATTTAACCGATTCTTCCTTAAAGTTTCTAATACGAATTCGCCAATCTCTTGCTTATTATAAGGAATTTCAATTCTCAGGCTTTTTGCTGATTTCATCAATCTTTCCAAGTGCTCATTCATTTGAAAGACATATCCGGAATAACAGCGCATTCCTTCGTAGATACCGTCCCCATATAATAATCCATGATCGTAAACACTAATCTTTGCATGTTCTTTAGGATAAAATTCACCATCAATAAAAACTAATGTCGAGCTCAGTTTTATCACCCCTATGTATTGTTATTGATAACAATAGTCTTTAAAGTTTTGTTGTGTTAACATTGGAGAATTAATAAATATCACTTTTTCCATAGTTTAAATTCCACTATAGCGGATATGTTTCCATATTATTACTAATTATCATGAAAGTCAAGACAAAAATTCCACTATAGTGTAATATAGTTATGTATCAAATTGATTTTCCGCCATATAATGAAACTTTCCATTCGATCTTTTGCTTAACTTAAACATTTATATTATATCTTTTTTTCAATCTGAACTTATAGCAGGAGGGATTCATCATGAGTTTCGGGGAAAACGTTAAAAAAGCTAGAAAATCTAAGTCACTTTCTTTACAGGAATTATCTGATCGTTGTGGAGTAAGTCGCTCTATGCTTTCGCAAATCGAAAGAGGGGAAAAAACCCTACTATCCAAGTGGCTTGTCAAATTGCAGAAGGTTTAGATATGACCCTTTCACAATTATTAGGAGAAGATGCTAGAAAAGAGGTGATTGTTATAAAAAAGGAGGAAAGATATATTTATAAGGATGAACATAGTGGTTTTGAAAGACATCTTTTATCTCCTTCTTTCCCATCAAGGGGGATCGAATTTATTTTAAATATTATTCCTTATAAATAAAAAAGCTTCAGGAATTTTCCCAAAGCACAAAAAAGGAGTTAAGGAGTATATCTCGGTAGCTAAGGGTAAATTAAGAGTAAAATTAGGAAATGAAACGTATGACCTAGAAGAAGGCGATTCCATGTATTATGAAGCAGATATTGAACATAGTTTTACCAATATAGGTGATGAAGACTGCCACTATTATCTAGTGATTGATTCGAACAATGTATATTTGTAACTCACATTTCGCACCCTCTCGACGAAAATCGGGAGGATTTTTTCGTTCCGATGTCGAATGAATCCTTGACACACAAGGAACGTAAAGGAGTTTTTCTCTTATGAATGTTCAAGTCAAAAAGGTCTATCGCAATTCTTATTTGAATATAATAAGTGCCCTATTCAAGAAACTGGGTCTGCCTCAATTGATTGACCATCTCGTGCCCGTCGATCCGCAGTGCCAAACGCGAGTCAGCGATGCCGTTCAGGCCATCCTCTACAATGTGTTTGACGGCCGGCAAGCCCTTGTTCACTTGGAACATTGGGCTCAGGAGGTCGATTGTGAGAAACTCATCCGTCCCGATCTCCATCCTTCCTGGTTGAACGACGATGCGTTGGCCCGTCATCTCGATCGCCTGTATGAGGCTGGCATTCACAACGTCATCAGCACTTGCTTGATTCATATTTATCGCAAAGAAGGCCTTTCCCTCCGAGCCTTCCACGCCGATACGACGGACAAGACCGTTTACGGCGCGTATGAATCGGCCTCGTTAGAGGCCTTACAAATCACACATGGCTACAACCGCCATCATCGTTGGCAAAAACAGATCGGTTTCGGACTGGTCGGCAACGAGGACGGCATCCCGTTTTACGGCGATGTGCACGATGGCAACCTGCCCGATAAAACATGGAATCCCGAGGTGCTGTCTCGTGTCCATGAACAGCTGAAGCAGGCCAAAATCGAAGACGAATGGATTTACGTGGCCGATTCCGCCGCGATGACGAAAGAGACCCTGGCGCAAACCAAAGCGGCCAACGCCTTTTTGATCACCAGAGGCCCTTCGTCGCTCCGGATCGTGAAAACCGCGCTGGCCGAAGCGGATGCTGAGGACACGACGTGGAGCGATCCCTTTACGTTGGCGGAGAGAAACGGCGCCACGTACCGGGTATGGGAAACGGCCTCGACGTATGAAGGCCACCCCGTTCGGCTGATCGTTGTTGAATCGAGCGCGCTCGACCAGCGAAAAGGAAAGACGCTTGAAAAAGAACGAACCAAAGAAGCGGAGCTTCTTCGCGAGGAACAAGTCCGTTGGGAGCGCCACCCCTTCTCCTGCCGGGAAGATGCCGAACAAGCCTTGGCGTCCCTCAAGGCGTCCCTTCGCCCCCGGTTTCATCGGGTTGAGGCCGCGGTCGAAGAGATCGTACGCCTGAAAAAACGGCGCGGACGGCCGAAAAAAGGGGCGGAACCCGAGGTGGAGACGCTGTATTTCTTGCACCTTGACGTCGAATTCGACCAAGACGCGTGGGAACAGGCGAGACGGAAAGCGTCCCGGTTTGTCCTTGTCACGACCGTTCCGAAGGAATGGAAGGGCCAACCCATGGATGCCCAAGAGATCTTGAAGCTGTATAAAGGGCAGATCTCGGTGGAAATGAACTTCGCTTTTTTGAAAGATCCGTTTTTCACGGATGAGATTTACGTCAAAAAACCAGAACGGGTCGCAGTATTAGGCTATTTGTTTCTGTTGGCCTTGGCTATTTACCGCGTTTTTCAGCGCCGAGTGCGTCAGTTTATTACTCCAGAACACCCGTTGAAGGGTCTTGGAGGCCGCAAGCTGACCCGGCCGACGGGACAGGCGATTTTTCAGCTGTTTCAATATGTGAACGTCGTCCTGTTCAAGCTGCCGGATGGGCGCATCCAACGCTCACTGGATCGCTCCCTTACCCCTGATCAGCGAAGGATTCTGCAGGGATTGGGCATGGATGAGAGCATCTACGTGTAACGTGATACGGAACGACCAGCGATGGTAAAAAAAGGATCGCCATCGCTCGTTGTGTTGGTCAAAAAGTTATTCTGAAAAACTAAATAAAAAATCCTTTGTTTTGACCTTGTTAGGGTGCGAAATGTGAGATGCGTGGGCCGTCAAACATCATAAGATTGAACAGAACCCAATGAAAGACATCCAGGATCTAAAATCAGCAGATGAAGATAACGAAAAAATTATGTGGCTGACGGAAGAAGAATTCGAAGATCTGTTGCATCGAATGCGGAAAAAACCGGTGCAAAGCCGAGGAGTCGATCCCGAGGAGAAATATCGCCGGGACCGGGCGGTAGTGTACCTGCTTACCTATGCGGGACTGCGGGTGGAAGAGTTGTCCAATTTAAAATTAACGGACTTGGATTTAGAAATGAAGCGGATTCGCATTGTCGGAAAAGGGATGAAAGTAAGAACGGTGCCGATCTCAAACATCCTGCTGGCGGAACTCGAGGATTGGCTTAAGTTTCGCGCGGAAATGGCGAAAAAGAAACCGCATGTCGCCCAATCGCCATACGTCTTTTACAGCCAGCGTTCTCCGAAGTTTTCGGTAAGGGGTATCCAGCGAATGATCGAGAGCTACAGCCTGCCGAATAAAAAACTGACGCCCCATATGTTCCGGCATACATTTTGTAAGTGGATGTTAAAAGCGACGAACAATGATATCGAGAAAGTACGGAGACTTGCTGGTCACAGTAATATCGCCACAACGTCCCGATACTTAAAAGACAGCTATAGTGATTTGGCAGATGCCGTGGAGGCGCTGCCGAAATTTTAACAAAGTTTTTTGTGAGTAGGCGTCACCGATAACGATTTGGATAGTCCAGTACGGCCATGGAAATCATTCTTCGAAGATTGCCATGGCCTTTGGTGTTTTCTTATCCCATTTAACCAGTGCTTCCTCCATTCCTTGTAGGAGATGTGTTTCATAACAAAACGACGGTGGCCAAGACGGACTTTCATTTTAATTTGGCTCAGCTTGCTTGTTTCTGAGATTATTCATTGAAAGTTCTTTGTTAAATTTCTTTAAAGCGATGAACAAGACTACAAATAACACAGAATAAACAATTCCTAAGGAGATGTTAGGAATTCTTAAAGCAATATCTCTACTCACATATTTTTCCGCAAGATTTACAATTCCTCCTCCAAGCAACATGCCTAATGGACTCATTCCCAAAGATAATAATTGAAAGACTCCACCTACCCTGCCTAATTTATTGTCAGGGATTATTCTCTGGCGCAATGATAAGTTACAAATATTGAAAGTTGCAATAAAAATGCTGGCAATAAAATAAAGAATTCCAACAATAAACGGATTGCTTGTTAATCCAACACTTCCAAGTGTAAATCCCATCATTAATAGCGACGTTAAAATGGTGGCATTAAAACCGAATTTATTTTTCAATAACGATATACTTTGGCTGCCAATAATGCTTCCAATAGTGCCAACGGCTATTAACAGTCCAAAGCCAGAGGAGTCTAGCTTTAATATCTCTTTCACATAAAAAACTTGTATGGCCAACGTAGAGGTGAACATGAGAGTAATCCCAATCCCCATTAAAGCTAAAGTCAATAATAATTGGTTTTTCCAAACAAATTTTACTCCTTCAAGAATATCTAACTTCCTCTTTTTATTTAAAGCATGATTTTTCAAACTAGCTGTTGTCTTTAATAAAAATAAAAAAGGAATAGTGGCTAGGAGTGAAATGATATCGAGAGCAAATGGGATAAATATTCCAAAACTAATCAGGATTCCGCCTATGGACCGTCCTACCACATCGCTCATAGTTAGTCTTGAAGTCATTATATAACCGTTGGCTTTCTCTAAAATATCTTTTGAAACTATAGAGGGAACTAATGTTTGGGCTGTACTGTCAAATACTACTTTTGTTATTCCGATGAGAAATGCTACAAAAATTAACAGAGGGATGCTTATTATTTTGAATAAAATACTTACACTTAGTACAATCAACACTATTATTCTAATAATGGCTGCTACAATCATTAATTTCTTTTTTGGATAATAATCAATGAGGGCTCCTATGTATAAACTGAATAACAACCAAGGTAAAGTCATCGAGGCAGAAACCAACGAAACAGAAAATGTATTAGATGTAATCGTAGATGCTAACCAAGGCATAGCCAGTAACGTCAGTCCATCACCAAAGGTGGAAAAAGATACAGCTATAAGTAAATGATAGAAATTGCGTCCTAATCTTTTCGACAATTTTATTCCCTCGCTTTTTTGATAGGAAAATTAACTAATTTATTTAAGGATTCTACTAATGGAGTTAAATATTTGGCTCTTCACCACAAAATGTACTTGACAATCAGGTTGTTTTCTGATCAAGGGTACAAAAAATGCGAAATTTCCTGTATGGTAAAGGTGACCAAACCATCAACCATGGAGGAAATTTCGCATGCAATCTCAGTTTATCAAAGATTTGATCACTTTACCAGGCTTTCTTATTCATGGAGAACGAAAAGAGGGAGAACGATGGATTTTTGAACTTTCCCTCCCTCCTCATTGTCCGATCTGCCCGACTTGCTTCGGACGGACAACCAAAATATCATCGAAACGAAAACAATGGATTCATGGCTATACCAATACGGTCGGTTTATTTTGGATTGAACTTCCCATAGAAAGACGGCGTTGCCAAGCCTGTTTTCTGACGTTCACCGTTTCTTATCCGGGACTTCCGTCTCACAGGATCGCGACGGAATCGTTTCAACATTGGGTCGCCCAGTTATGCATCGGAAAAACGATTCAAGAAGTCGCTCGCTTGTTACAACTCGCCTATACGACAGTAGAACGCTGGTTTTATCAATATGCCCCGGCTCTTTTACCAACATCGAATCCTACAGTAGTATGTGTGGATGAATTCGCTTTCCGAAAGGGACATGATTACGGAGTAGCGGTGATGGACATACAGACTCGGAATGTCCTTTCCATTGCTTCTGGAAAAAATGAAGAAGCCATTGTGGAGGCGCTTCAACCCGTCGCCTCCAAAGTGAAGTATGTTGTCAGCGACTTGGCTCCTGCCATGAGAAAAGCCATTGAAAAGGTATGTCCAAAAGCCATCCATGTTCTTGACCACTTCCATGTGATTCAGTTATTCACCGATGCACTGGAACGTTGTCGCAAATACCTTGCCAAAGGCGGAACCAAACATGGAAGCGTTCGCCGCGTGTGCCGATTGTTAAGCCAACGTCCAGAAAAATTAACAGAAGAAGAGAGACAGGAAGTTCGACAATGGTGCCAAGAAAGTGCTTATTTACGTGATGTCTATCAAGCACTTCAACATTTCCGTTACGTATCCAAAAGCCAAACAAGAAAGCAAGCCGAAACTCGTTTGACCCAATGGTTTGACCGGTACCTTTTTAGCGACTGTGCCGCCGTACGCAGTATTGCCAAGGCACTCATCACCCGAAGAGACGCAGTGCTTTCTTGCATCGTTTTTTCTTACTCAAATGGTCCAATGGAAGGAATCAACAACAAAATAAAATTGATCAAAAGGCGAGGATATGGGTATCGAAATATCCAGCGTTTTACTTTGCGTGTCCGTCTAGAGACCTCTATCACATTTTAACATAAAAATCAAGTACATCTTTTGGTGATGAACCTTATAAAAACCTTAATATATAAAAGGAGGTAATACCCTATGTTTGTTTTTTTATCTTCTCTTCGATGTGCTTGTAATCAATAATACGAATTTTGTCAAAATCGATTTCAAGTGTTATTATATCAATTCCGTAAGGAGGGTTGTGAGCCCCTTTAAATGTTTCTACACGAATTTTGAGTAAGAATTTATAACGACTCCCGGGTTCTAAATTTTTAATCTCTAATATTTTAGGCTTCCACCACTGAATTCCAGATGGTTTTCCATAATAATCCTGTACTGCTTTGGTTATATAAGGCGTTAAGAAGTAAATTGAAAGGTCCTCTAAATCATTTTTATTAACCACTAATGTAGTTGTTGACTCTGTTTCATAAATTTTTGATTTGGCGACAATTTTAGTCCCGACACCATACATTCCGAATAATATTATCAAAAAGAGGGACATTACTCCTATAAATTTCCTGTTCATATTTGAATTCCTCCCACGAGGGCGCTTTCTTTTTGCAGGAAGCTGCTATTTTCCCTTATCAATCCTGCACCCAACCTTATCTACGCTTGGCATGCAAACATGACAACTTTTCGAACTTTCCACGGCATCTATTATATCGACAGCGACTACGTTATATACTGACATTGAGAATGATTTCACAAGTTAGGAGGACTTAAATAATGATTGTCCACGAACTGACAGACATCGAACATCTATTCACTGAACAATTGCAGGAAGGCTACTACGTGATTCGCGAAACATACCAAAACGTACTCGTTGAGCCGGAAGACGGCGACACCGTCCGGCAAGTGGACGCCGGAACGGAAGAAGTCGTCACCATCGTATTTGATCCCGGCGACGAATACTCCCTCATTTGCCTTGACACCTACACGTTCGCCGACGGCATCCCGTCTTTAGCGGAGCTCAAAGAAACGATTGCCGCGGAGTACGACGTCTTTGTCGACCACCGCTGGGCCGCGCCGTCATTGTAAAAAACGCCCGAAACGTTGGACATCAGAGACTCGGAAAACACGGGTATCACCTCAACCAAAGCGCCTTTCATCAACCTAGTCAAGGAACAGCCCGTTCGCCTAGCGAGCGGGCTGGTTTGTTCTCTCAATCCGAAACACTTTAAAGCCGATATCAAGCTCCGTCTTCCCCGTTTCATAAACGATTTTCTCCCCCGCGCGGCGGATGCGCTCGCGGCCAATGTCGCAAATCGTCCGAAACCCCACCCGATACGCCTCGGACGTTTCCGCAAGCCGTTCGGGAAGCTGCACCATTATAAACGACCGCCGGCCGCCGTCTTCGGCGTTTTGCTGCATGACGGCATGGGCCGTTGTCGCCGAGCCGGAAAAAAAGTCGAGGATGAGATCATCATCCCTCGTTGTCAGCGCCACCATGCGCTGAATGAGCTTCACCGGCTTCGGGTAATCCATCACCGCGAGCCCATCGAACAGCTCCTTCAGCTCCTTTTTCGCCTCCTGCGAATGGGACACCTCGTCATGCGTCCAAATCGTAAGCGGCGTCACCGTCGACTTCACTTCGCTTAAAAACCGCTTCAGGCGCGGCACCCCGTTTCCGTCTTTGCCAAACCAAATGCGGTTATCCGCCGCCAGCTCGGCGAAGCGCTCCTTCGTCACCCGCCAGCAATACCCATTCGGCGGAGAAACGACCCGACCGCTTGGCGTCACAATCTTATAAATCTTTTCGGGAATCGGCGGACCCACCGACAAATCGCCTGACGTCCATGGACCGCGCGGGTCATTGTCTGGGTTGGCATACCGCCCATCCGCTTCCGGATGGCGCGGCAAGCCGTACCAAGCCAGGCGATCGATGTTTTTCGCATAACATAAAATGAAATCATGGTTGCGCGAGGCGAACTTGTTCATATTCACGGGCGAAAACGCCCGCTGCCAAATGAACGTGGCGACAAAATTCCGCTCGCCAAAAATTTCATCGCACATTTTTCTCAAATTCGCCTGCTCCGTATCATCAATGGAGATAAAGATGGCCCCCGTCTCGGCCAACAGCTCCCTCGCCACCCAAAGGCGCGGGTACATCATGTTGAGCCAGCCGGCATGGGCACGCGCTTCTTCCTGGATTCCGCTAGGAACAACGGCTTTCCCCTTGCGCCAATTGTCTTTGTACGTGAGCACTTTTCCTGTATTGTACGGCGGATCGATGTAAATCATTTGAATGGTTCCCGCATGCGACGTTCTCAGCAGCTTTAACGCCTCTAAATTGTCTCCTTCAATATACCAATTGTTCGTCGTCTCCCACTGTTTGCTCGTCGCCCGGTCCGGCCGCAATACTCCGGACGCAGGCAGCTCAGCGAGCCGCCTCGCCTCCGCCTTCCCCGGCCACGTGAACTCATATGCTTCTTGCCGTTCGTGACCGCCAAACACTTTCTTCAGCAACTCCCAATCGATGCCCCCATCTACAACCGCTTCCGGAAAGAGCTTTTTGATCGCCTCAAGCCTTGCATCCGACACCGGTCTTCTCCCGCCGACGTTTGCCATGGCACGCCCCCTCTCTTGTCGCGTATTCCTAGCACAGTGCTTCTTATCGACAAATCTTATTTCCATTATTTCTCCATGGCTCGGCGGTTTCCTTCCTTAATTTTCTTATCAACTATTCACCGTTCGCACATCAATACCCATTCCGTCCCCCATGCCCCCCTCTTCCGAACCGTGCGCGGCTGCGCTCAGCATGGAAACAAAACGAGCCAACAAACGGAGAAGGCGGCATGGCGGATGGCGACTGTTTATGCGGTTTGTGAGCAAGAAAATGGGGGATTCTCGGATGCATCAAAGAATTTCTCAAGTTGAACAGCGCCTTGATTCATCCTTTTTTCCTGTCAAACTCAGCAGCTTCATAGAGTGTCCATGTTTTCCATCTTCGGACGACTGACTCGGTACATTTGCAGCGCAACACCGTCGACCATAAACGTTTGCGCTTCCCCATGACGTAAAGCGTACTGCTCAAGCCCAACCATAAAGTTGACTCCTTCACGGTATTCCTCGTTGCCGATCACCTGAAGCGGCGGCGACATAAGTTGGCGCGAGAGGAAGAGGATCGCCTTTTTCCGCGCCCGCGTGAGCGACACGTTGAGGCGGTTCAAACTGTAGATGAACTCCCCTTCCATCACAGCCAGTTCCGGATCGGCGACGCCGTAGCTGATGATCGCCGTATCCGCTTCTTGTCCTTGCATTTTATCAACCGTATCGACGAAAAACGGCGGACGCAGTCCTTGGTGTTCAAGCTCACGGCGAATGGCGCGGATTTGCGCCCGATGCGGCGAGATGATAAACAGCCCGCGGCGCCAAAACGCTTGGTCGCCTTCTGATGAGTCATCGTACCGTTTCCCCTCGCTGTCGAGAAGCCGTTCCCGCAACACCTTCGCGATGCTCGCCACCCAGCGCGCCTCCGCCTCGTTTTCTTGCGCACCGTATACACCGTCATACGTGCAGACGACAAGCGGATAGTCAGGGTCGATCGCCGCTTCGATCCACCCATCGGCCCGGGGCGCAGGGGCGAGCGTCAACGTTTGTTCGGCAATCTGGCGGGTGAACGCGGTATACTGGGAGCTGTAAATCCGCTCGGCCGGGTAGCGGCAAAGCGCCTCGTTCATGCGGAAATTGTCCGTCAGTTGGCGGGTATACCGCTTCTCCACATCCGCGTCAAACAGCAGGCGGAAAATCGAGTCGAACAGGTGCGGCTCCCCTTCCGCGGCCGCATACGCCCCTTGAATGATTGGCGGCAGCTGGAAATGGTCGCCGACGATAAGCAGCCTGCCTGCTTTTTTGACATGGCGCAACGCCAATAGCGAATCGGCAACACGAATTTGCGACGCCTCATCCAGAATGACGACGTCAAACTCTTCTAGACAGCCTTTTTCATACGCTCTTTGAATGCCGTACAGCGTAGCGCCAAGCACCCGATGCCCGCCGTTGCCCAGCCATCGGGGAAGGTCACGGTCCGCCACCTCGGCGATTCCTTTGGCGTTTTCCGTCTGAATCTCACCAAGTTTCGCGATATGGACGCTGCGCCGCGGCGCAAGCTCCTGAATTTTGCGCAGAACGTTTTCGATCGCCGCATGGGTGAAACCCGAAACAAGAATGGCAAGCCTGCGCCCCTGCTTTTCGTAAATCGGCATAAGCAGCCGAAGAGCGACGGCAATAAAATGCGTTTTCCCGGTGCCAGGCGGCCCCCAGACGAGCGTCAACGTATGACGGAGAAAGTGGAGAAACGCCTGACGCTGGCTTTTCGTCAGCCTGCTTTGGCGGAGAAGCGCCTTGACTTCCTCTGCATCCCAGTTGGGACGAAACGTTTTCCGATAGCGAATCGGATCGCGAATCAAGTCCAAGATGCGATGATTGTCCTTATCCAACTGTTGCAACGCCTGCAAGACGCGCGGGGTGGTAAAATCCGCATGCCGAAGCGACAGCCAATACTCCTCTCCTTCCACAAGCGGGAACCGATCGAGCCATTTGGGCAACTCGAGCTTGAGTTCAGCTGTCTTGCCATTATCTTCGATGGCGCGAATGCGGACAAAATAGACATTGGCCCATTGGGGCGGCTTCCATTCACTGGCGTACTTATGATCAGGAAACGTCTGTTGCGCCTTTTCTCCTTCCTCATTGCACTCCGTCAAAAGCCAGCTCGCCTTTAGATCGATCGTTTCAAGCGCCTGGCGGTTGTTCAATCGGAACCGATCGCCGCCAAGGTACGTGACATGAAGCGTCACTCCGTTCTCAAGCCGCTCCGAAAGCGGGAGCAGGCGCTTTTGGCGAATATCCAAGTAGTTTAATAGCGCCTCGTAGCGCGCCATAAACGCCAGCTTGGACACAAGCGGATCGCGGTAATCAGCCGAATGAGGAAACGCAAATTTTTCCGGCCAGACCATAAGTGGCGAAGGATGGACGCTCTCGGCCCACGCACGGATTCCTTGAATGATGCTGTGAGCGGCCCAAAGGCGGCGGCTCAGCTCCTTCTCGACCGCTTGCCGTGTTTCCGTGTCCCCTGTTTGCCAGGCATCATGCAGCACATCCAGTTTCATGGCGTTTGTCAAGCGGAACGAAAAGCGCTCGCTCGCCGAGTACAGAAACGGCGAATCATGGTAGGCCGCAATATACCGCGACAAGTCTTCAAGACGGTACGCAACATGCGTCGGCAAGGCGAACAGCTGGCTCACAGCCGTTGTCAGGACAACGACAGGAAGCGGAACGATTTCATCTGGATGATCGTTGGCACTTGCTAGTGAGCTGCTATGAAAATACGACAGCAGCCGAACAGCTTTTTCGTTATAGTCTGGATCGAACAAAAGCGCTTGAAGCAGCTGCTGCACATTGTCCCATTCATAGTTGTCGGTGACATACGCCTGCACCGATTTTTGCGACCGCCACTCTCGATCCCGGTTGTAATCGTGCACCGTCTGAAGCAGGCGGTCCAGCGCATCGGCAAACGTTCGGCCGACCGCGTCGCATTCTTCCAGAGAACCAGCAATAACATGATGCATTTCCGATCCCGTTCCAAACACATCTGTTCCACCAACACGGTACAACGATGCCGCCGCAATCTTCCCCGTCAACGGATCGCGTTGCGCGGTGAGAATCAGACGAATGTCTTCCCATATCGGCATATGCGTCACCGCCTGGTCATACGGAACGACCTTTTCCTCCGCAATCGCCTCAAGCTGCGCTTCAAGCCGCCCAAGTTGACGCGCCAATCCAGCGTTTTGTTTTAGGACGTGTCTCGTTTCTTGACGCTCAAGAAGTTGGCGAAACTCTCCGATCGTCTCCGGAAGCTGCCGCTCGCGGATAAAGCGGGACGCATGGCTCGATAAGTACGGAACGAGGGAAATATGCGACTGTTTCCGCGCTTTGTCGAAACAGTAATCATAGAACGGGCACCATTCACAGCGATAATCCAAATGCCAAAACAGCTCATCAAGTTGCTTCCCAGCCAGCGCCGTCAATTCGCCAGCCAAAAACTGCTCAAGAAACGGAAGCAGCTGTCCGATATCTGTCAGCTGCGGCTGCTCGGTTTTGTACGTCCATATCCCGGCTTCGCGCAAATCGACGCTGCCCTTAACACCGTGCTCCTCTAACACCGAGGACAACATCAACGCGTACAGCGCCGTTTGCACGCGGTGGGAAATCTTTAACACATCTGATGATTTGATGTCGATGATGCGGAACACAAAGCCGTTTTGCCCCGGAATGCACTCAATCAAATCCGGACGACACGCCGCAAATCGGATCACTTTCAGATCCAACCCGTACCGTTCGTAAAAGCGCGGCGGCGCGATCAATGTCGGCTGGTATAAATAGCGCTTGCTCGGCTGCTTCAGCTCGCGGATCGTCTCCTCTCCATCCAAATAGCAGTGGGAAATCGGTGCGCCAGGCTCTCGCTTCCCCATCTGCACTTGGCCGGCCAAATAGGTCGTAATCACTTCCTCTTCCCACTCAACCCCTCGGCGCAGCACGCTCTCATGAACCGCAGGCTGCTCAAACAGCTCTTCCGGCACATCGAGCTCGCTTCGCCGTTCTTTCGCCAACGACTGAAAATAAAAATTCCGCTCGCACTCGTGATAAAAATAGCTTGCGATTTTGGCAGGAGAAACGTAAAGCATACATCGATCCCTTTCTAAAAACATACTAGCCGACATCCGCACTGGGACTTGTCAGTTTGTTTATTCATTGTATCATATGTTTGTACGCTTTCCTATATACACCATTCGTGCTTGTCCGACAAGAACATATGTGCTATAATGAAAGAAATTAGAATGAAAGAGGGGCCAACCATGAGCGAAGAGATCCTCTTGCAGTTGTTCAACCGCCTTGGTCATATCGAGAACACGCTGCACCTCCTCGTCGAAAGCCACAAACGGCTGGAAGCAGAACAACAAGAAATCCGAAAAGAGCAACAGGAAATCCGAAGAGAACAACAAGAAATGCGAAAAGAACAGCAGGAGATCCGAAGAGAACAACAAGAAATACGGAAAGAGCAACAGGAGATCCGAAGAGAACAACAGGAAATGCGGAAAGAGCAACAGGAGATCCGAAGAGAACAGCAAGAAATGCGGAAAGAACAACAGGAGATCCGTAGAGAACAGCAGGAAATGCGCAAAGAGCAAGAAGAATTCCGGCGGATCCAGCAAGCTCTCCTTGAAGGCCAAAAGCGGTTAGAAGAAGAACAAGCCCATATCAAAGCCGGCCAAAAAGAACTGTATGATCTGATGTCTGCCCTGCTTCACCGCCAGGATGAAACCGACGCCGCACTCGACGCCCTCGCGATGGACGTGCACAAACTTCACGGTGAAGTTTCTTCCATCCACCAAAGACTCGACTCCTTAGAGAAAAAAGTCGATTCCCATGCCCAATCATTCAATGAACAGCTGAACAACATCAAACTTGACATCACCTTCCTCTCGAACAAAGTCATCGAACACGAACGGGAAATCTACAAAATTAAGAATATCATTTTATGACGATAAAGCAGGCGGGCCGCCTAAGCCCGCCTGTCCGTTAGCTACGCTCTTGTTCAACTTATTTAACCATTTCCCCCGTCCGTCAGTTCAAACAGCCCGATTTTTCCTCCTTTTTTCGCATGTGTAAACGATCCCTCCACATAGCCGAACAATTCGCTTTCCAGCAAAGCGTCAGGAATGGCCGCACAGTTTACAGGAACGAATGGGCGGTCAGCCCGCGGGCTTTCCTGATGAATCGCCTAGGCGAACAGCTCCTTGCCGGTTCCGCTTTCCCCCATAATTAACACTGGCAAGTCCGACTCTGCTGCCCGTTTCGCGATACGGATCATTTCTTTGAGTCGGCCGTTATGCTTGTTGTTATTTTGTATGTGCCTGTGCCGCTCTTTACGACGACAAAAACGCAAAAATCTCCTTCACGGAAAAACGCACCTCGGGAAACATGGTCGATGCAGCCGCCCCGTTGGCTGCATCGTACACGTCTTCTAGCTGAAACGTCCCCGATTGCCAAACATATTTTTCCATCACCTGGTGCTGATAATCGACAAGCCATTACTCGCGGACTCCTGCTTTCTCATAATAATGACGCTTAAGCAGCCGATCGTTGCGGGCCGTGCTTGGCGACAACACTTCCACCACCAGGTCGGGAGCGCCGTAACACCGCCCTTGGCGCAGTTTCGTTCGATCGCAAATAATGGATAGGTCAGGCAACACCGTTACATTTTTCGTTCCTTTTTGTTCATCTTCAAACAAAAGAACGACTTGGAGATTGCTGCCGAACACAAGGCAAGGACTTCCTTTTAACGCCATGCGAAACTCGGCAATCAAATTGGCGACCACCCCTTCATGCTCATAAGGAGCTGGGGACATCAACACAATCGTTCCTTCGTACAGCTCCATCCGCTCGTCTCCAGCTAAAGAAAAGAACTCGCCGAGCGTATACCGGCGTTGCTCGCCTGATTGGCTCATGCCGCTCTCCCTCCCGCACATGCTATTTCCTCTATATGTAAGCAAACCGTTTGCTCGCCGACAATCGCCTTTGCCAATTCCCTCACGCTAAAAAAGCGCCCTGCCCAAACGGCAGCGCACTTTCCTCAACTTCTTATCCTTTTACAAACACCGTTTTAATCGCCGTGAAAAACTCGATGGCCGCCCGTCCTTGTTCCCGCGAGTGGGAGCTGGACTGCTTCATCCCGCCAAACGGCGCTTGCAGTTCGACGCCGGCGCTTTCTTCATTAATCCGGACGAGTCCGGCCTCGATGTCTTGGATGAACGCGAGCATCTTGCCGATATTTTGCGTGAAAATCGAGGCGCTAAGGCCAAACGGTGTGTCATTGGCTAAGGCTAACGCTTCTTCAAACGTGTCCACTTTAATTAAGGAGAGCACCGGCCCGAAAATTTCCTCGCGAGCGATCGTCATGTTCGGGGATACGTTCTCAAACACCGTCGGCTCTATATAAAACCCGTTTCCGAGCTCTCCATCGACCAAGCGGCGGCCGCCGCAAAGCAATGTCGCCCCTTCTTCGATCCCTTTTTCGATATAAGAAAGAATCGTCTCCAACTGCTTCCGGCTGGCGCACGGGCCCATCCAGACGCCTTCTTTCAGTCCGTCGCCAATTTTCAACTGTTTAATCTTCGCTAATAATTGTTCTTTAAACGATTCATAGATGGAACTCTGAACGAAGACACGGCTTGTCGCCGTACATTTTTGCCCCGTCGAACGCAGTCCTCCGCTAATCGTCGCTTCGACGGCGCGATCAAGGTCAGCGTCCTCGAGCACGATCACCGGATTCTTTCCGCCCATTTCCAGCTGGTATTTCGCCCCTCGGGCTACCGCTTTTTGGGCGATCGTTTTGCCGACTTCATTGGAGCCGGTGAAGGTGATGCCGTGAATATGGGGGTGTTCGGCGATCGCATTGCCGATGACCGATCCTTTGCCCGTCACCAAATTCACAACGCCGGCCGGCAGCCCCGCTTGATCAAAGCACTCCACGATTTTCGCGGCGGTGACAGCTGTTTCTTGCGCCGGCTTAAACACAACGGTGTTTCCATAGACGATGGCGGGTGCGATTTTCCAAATCGGAATCGCGACTGGAAAGTTCCACGGCGTGATGACCCCAACCACGCCAAGAGGCACGCGCGTGGTAAACATCAACGCTTCGCTGTCCATGGATGGAATGACCTCGCCGATGGACCGCATCCCCTCCCCAGCATAGTAGCGCAAAATATTGACTCCCCGCTGCACTTCCCCTTTTGCTTCCGGGAGCGTTTTTCCCATTTCTCTTGTCATCGTTTCGGCGATCTCGTCAAGCCGTTTCTCAAGAACGTCAGCCGCGCGGAACAAATACTCTCCGCGTTTCGGGCCGGACAGCTTCCGCCATGCCGCCTGCGCCCTTCGCGCCGCCTCAACCGCAACGTTCACATCCTCGACTCCGGACTCTTGAACGTAGCCGACGATATCATCGATGTTGGCTGGGTTAAGGCTGGCTTCGATTTTTCCAGTCGAGGAATGAATCCATTCGCCATTGATGTAATTCAAGTATGTTTGTTTTTCTGTTCCCATCTTCATAATATCTTCTCCCCCTTTCCATTCACGTGATCGCTGCATACGATCTTGGAAAAAATGTTTGCCCCTGGTCATGATCTGAAAAATACAAGTTCATAACACTACTATAATATAGTTGAAATATTTTGTGAATTATATAAGTTGCAACTTTTTTACATAGCATTGTTCGCTCTTTTTGTCACCGTGCCAGCTTTTCAAGTGATAAAGATAGGACATGGAGATCGGAAATCCTTTATTACAACCTAATATAGATTGAATGCGGCTACAATGAACAAAACACCGAAGCCATTGCATGAAAGCAACAAAAAACCAACCTCCCCTAAACAAGGAGAGGCTGGTTTCCATTTCACCCTGACCACTTTAATCATGGAAATTCGTCCCATCCGTCACTTCTTTGACGATGCCGGCGCGGATGACGAAGTCGCCGAAGTGTTCACCGTCAAGCCGCTCTTTCGCATAGCGGGATAGGAGCATGCGCAGTTCGCGCAAAATTTCCTCCTCGCCGATGTTTTCGCGGTACAGTTTGCCTAAGCGCGTGCCGTTGAACGCGGCTCCAAGGTACATGTTGTATTTGCCGACCGCTTTGCCGACGAAGGCGATTTCCGCGAGCACGTGGCGGGCGCAGCCGTTCGGACAGCCCGTCATGCGGATCGTGATTTCTTCGTCGCGCAAACCGTTTTCATCGATAATTTCCTCGATTTTATCGAGCAGTTTCGGCAAGTACCGCTCCGCTTCCGCCATCGCCAAACCGCACGTCGGCAAGGCGACACAGGCGAGCGCGTTGCGGCGCAAGGCGGTGTACCGGCGGCCGTCGGTCAAGCCGTATTTGGCGATGAGCGCCTCGATTTCCGGCTTTTTCTCGCTCGTGACATTGGCGATGATCAAGTTTTGGTTTGGCGTCAACCGGAAATCGCCGGTATGGACTTTCGCGATTTCGCGCAGGCCGGTCATCAGCTTGTAATCGTCGTAGTCTTTGACGCGGCCGCCTTCGACAAAGAGCGTGAAATGCCACGTCCCATTGACGCCTTCGACCCAGCCGTAGCGGTCGCCGCTATGCTCGAAATGGTACGGGCGCGCTTCGCCGAGCTTCCAGCCGAGGCGGCGCTCAATTTCTTCTTTCACCGCTTCCAGCCCAAGCCGATCGATCGTGTATTTGAAGCGGGCGTGTTTGCGCGATGAGCGGTTGCCGTAGTCGCGCTGAACGGTCATAATTTTCTCCGCCACTTCCACGACTTGATCCGGCTTGCAGAAGCCGATCACTTTCGCCAGTTGCGGATACGTCGTTTTGTCCCCATGGGTCATCCCCATGCCGCCGCCGATGGCGACATTAAACCCGGCGAGCTTGCCGTCCTCGACAATGGCGATGAACCCAATGTCTTGCGAGAACACATCCACGTCGTTGGACGGCGGAACGGCGATGCCGATTTTAAACTTCCGCGGCAAATACGTCGGACCGTAAATCGGTTCTTCTTCACCGTCGACCGGCGGCGTGCCGGCGACTTTTTCATCATCAAGCCAAATTTCGTAATACGCCCTCGTCCGCGGCAGCAAATGGTCGCTGATCAGCTTCGCCCATTCATACACTTCCGCATGCACTTCCGACTGGTACGGGTTCGGGTTGCACATGACGTTTCGGTTGACGTCGCCACAGGCGGCGAGTGTCGTCATCAAGGCGCCATTGATGGCTTGCATCGTTTTTTTCACGTTCCATTTCAAGACGCCGTGCAGTTGGAACGCCTGGCGCGTCGTTAATTTTAACGTGCCGTTCGCGTATTTGCGGGCAAGTTCATCCATGACAAGCCACTGTTCGGGCGTCGCCACCCCGCCCGGCGTGCGCACGCGGATCATAAATTGATAGGCCGGTTCAAGCTTTTGTTTTTGCCGTTCGGTGCGCACGTCGCGGTCGTCTTGCAAGTAGCTGCCGTGAAACTTCATCAGCCGGTTGTCATCATCTGGGATGCCCGCGCTGAGCGGGTCTTCCATCGTTTCGGCAAGCGTGCCGCGCAAGTAACGGCTTTCCTGTTTAATGCGCTCGACATCGCTTGGCGGTCCGTCCGGCGCTTTTAACACGACTTTCGCCATTTCCGATTCCACTCCTTCTTTAGAGATTAATAGACGTCGCGTTGGTACCGTTTTTGCTTTTGCATTTCCGTCAAATACGCTTCCGCCTGTTCGCGGCTCATGCCGCCCTCTTTTTCGATAATCTCGATCAACGTCTGATGAACGTCGCGCGCCATGTGTTGCTTGTCGCCGCAAACGTAGACGACAGCACCTTCCTCAAGCCAACCGAACAGCTCTTTGCTTCGTTCAATCATCCGGTGCTGCACATACACTTTCTTCTCCGTATCGCGAGAGAAGGCGACATCCATTTTGGTCAGCACACCGCTTTTCAACCATGCGAGCCATTCGGTTTGATACAGGAAGTCGGTCATAAAGTGTTGGTCCCCGAAAAAGAGCCACGATTTTCCTTTCGCCTCGATGGCCTCGCGCTCTTGCATAAAGGCGCGGAACGGCGCCACTCCGGTGCCTGGACCGATCATAATGATCGGCGTGTCGGGATCCTTCGGCAACTTAAAGTTCGGGTTCGGCTGCACAAAGACCGGCAACGTATCGCCGATTTGGACGCGTTCGGCGCAGAACGTCGAGCACACCCCTTTGCGCAGGCGGCCGTGCGACTCATAACGGACCGCACCGATCGTCAAGTGCACTTCATCTGGATAGGCCGCTAAGCTACTCGCGATCGAGTACAGGCGCGGCGGCATTTTCCGCAAGATGGAGATGAGTTGCTGCAAAGTGGCGTCCCATGGGCCGAAATCGCGGAGCGCATCCAACAAATCACGGCCTTTGGCGTATTCTTTCAATTTGGCTTCATTGCCGGGCGCCACAAGCGCTTGGAGCTCACTGTTTTTTGACAGCGTCGCCAGCTTTTGCAACAGCGCTTTGGTCAACACGGTGATTTCAAAATGGGACGTGAGCGCTTCTTTGAGCGACCGCACTTCCCCATCTTTGTCGATCGTCACCGTTTCTTCCGGGTTCCATTTCATTTCTTGAATGATGAGATCGACAAGCTCCGGATCGTTTTTCGGGAAGATGCCAAGCGCATCGCCCGGTTCGTACTTCAACCCCGATCCTTCAAGAGACAATTCGAGATGGCGCGTTTCCTTGTTCGATCCGCGGCCGTTTAAGTTGATGTTTTCAAGCACCTCAGCCGGGAACGGATTTTTCCGCGAATAGACGACCGCCGGTTCGGCTTTCGGCACGGCCGCAGCGGCCGACAACACTGGCGCGGCCTCGGCATTGATCCCCTTGCTCAGCTCGCCAAGCACGCCATCAAGCCATTTCGCCGCCGCTTCTTCATAGTCGACATCGCAATCGACGCGCGGATAAAACCGCGCTCCCCCGAGCTCCTCGAGCCGCTTGTCAAAATCTTTCCCCGTCTGGCAAAAATGTTCATACGACGTATCGCCAAGCGCCAAGACGGAAAAGCGTAAATGATTCAGCTTCGGCGCCCGTTTGCTGTGGAGAAATTCGTAAAACGATACCGCATTGTCCGGCGGATCGCCTTCCCCATGCGTGCTCACGACAATGAGCAGCGTCTCCACTTTCTTTAATTCGTTCGGCTTAAAATCAAGCATGGACAACACTTTCGCTTCAAAACCACGCTCTTTGAGCGCTTTGCCGGCTTTTTCAGCCAACTTTTGCGCATTGCCGGTTTGCGAGCCGTACAATACCGTCACTTCTTTCGAAACCGGTTTGCTGCTTCCAGCAAACAGCGCCGGCGCTTCGGCATCCAAAACGGCGACCGCCGCCTCGGCAGCAGCCAAATACCCGCTCAGCCAAAGCTTTTGCGACGGCGTCAACGTCGGCAACAAACGATTCAAAAGCTCAATCTGCTCCTGGGTAAACGGACTGTTGGTTACTTGCAGCTGCAACGGTGTCCACCTCACAATATAAAATAAAATGGAACGATTGGCGCCGTTTCGGTCTCAACGACAGGACGAACGCCAAATTCCATTATTCCTATAAGCCAAGTATACTTTAATGAGGGTATCATATTTACACTTTACCGCAAAACAAAACATTAGTAAAATAAATATAAATTATTAAAACTATTAGTATTTCTAATAGTACGGTCATCATGGGGACGGAGGAGAGGCGGACATGTACTATGAAGAGTTAAAAACGTTCATCACCTTAGCTGAAGTAAAAAACTTCACCAAAACTGCGGAAATTCTCCATTTATCCCAGCCAAGTGTCAGCTTGCACATTAAAAATTTAGAGAAGGAGTTCCAGACGAAACTGTTCATCCGCTCCCCGAAGCGGCTGCGCATGACGCCGACAGGTGAACTTTTGTACGATCGCGCCAAACAAATGATGGCGCTCTATGAACAAACGAAGCAAGACATTTTGGAGCACCATCACTCAGTGAAAGGCAAATTGACCATCGGCGCCAGCTTTACGATTGGAGAGTATATTTTGCCCCCGCTTTTGCCCGATTTCCAAAAGCGCTATCCAGAATTGGAGCTTGAGGTGATGATCGGCAACACGAAAGAAATTGTCGAACTCGTCAAATCGTATCAAGTCGACATCGGCTTGATCGAAGGGCAAACGAACGAAAAAGAATTGTCCGTCCACCCGTTTATGCAAGACGAGCTCGTCATCGTCGCCTCCAAGCGGCACGAGCTAGCGCAAAAAGGCGAAGTCACGATCGGCGAGCTGCAAAACGAGGCGTGGGTGGCGCGCGAAGTCGGGTCGGGAACAAGGGAATATTTCAACCATTTCATCCGCTCGAACGGGCTGAAAATCCAATCGCTCATGATCATCAGCAGCAACCAAGGCATTAAAGAAACGCTGATCAACGGCAACGCCCTGTCCTTGCTGTCGCGCAGCGTCGTCGCCCGCGACATCGAGCACGGCCACCTGTCCATCGTTCACTTGAACCATCCACCGTTTTACCGAATGTTTTCCTATATTTGTGCACCGATTATGGAAAACAAGCAAAATGTACGTATCTTCCTTGAAACGTTGCAACACAATTGGAGATCCTAAAAAACACGGGGAGAAGCTTGGCAGCCCTCCCCTATACTTCCATCTCCCCATGGCGAATATGCGGCATTTCGATTTGAATCGTCGCATGGCGAATGTGAAAGCGCGTCTCGATCAAATCAATCGCCCGCTGCAAAACCGCCTGGCCATCGCAACCTTCCTCAATGAGCAAATGGCAGCTTAACGAATCAAGCCCCGAGGTGATCGTCCAAATATGCAAATCGTGCACATCGATCACGCCCTCAATGCCGGAGAGCGCCGCTTTTACTTCCCCATGGTCAATCGCCGTTGGCGTTCCTTCCATTAAAATATGCACTGTCTGTTTCACGACGGCCAACGCTCCTTTTAAAATCAGCACCGACACCGCAATGGAAATGAGCGGATCAGCCGCGTACCAATCGAACAGCCAGATGACAAGCCCCGCCGCGATCGCCCCGACCGAGCCTAACGCATCGCCAAGTACATGAAGATAGGCGCTGCGGACATTGACGTTCTCTTTGACATCCCCTTTGCGCATTAACACCCAAGCGCTTGCCAAATTAGCCAGCAACCCTATGACAGCAATGGCCATCATTGGCCCGCTCGCGACAGCAGGTGGATTCACAAACCTCGCGACCGCTTCCCAAATAATCCAAGCGGCAATCACCACCAACGTGACCCCGTTTACTAGCGCCGCTAAAATCTCGAACCGGTAAAATCCATACGTTCTCTTCGGCGACGCGGGCTTCGCCGCCAGCCAAACCGCCGCCAGGCTTAACAGAAGCGAAATGGCATCACTCAGCATATGCCCCGAATCCGAAAGAAGAGCAAGGCTGTTCGTCACAAGCCCGCCGACAAACTCCAGAACCATAATCCCAACGGTAATGACAAGAGCGGCCGCCAACCCTTTTTGGCTCCCCTCTCTGCCCAAGCCATGATGATGCCCGTGATGGTGGCCGCAATGGCCGTGTTCATGATGATGCATCGTTCTTCTCTCCCTTTTATGGATGTTGAGCGTGATCAATCGCCTGCTTTAGCAACGATATGACATGTTCGTCATCACATGAGTAAACCAACATCTTCCCCTCACGGCGATATTTCACAAGCCGCAGCGCCCGAAGCAGCGCCAGTTGATGGGAAACGGCCGACTGCGACATGCCGAGCACTTCCGCAATATGGCCGACATGGCATTCTTCCTGCGACAACAAATACAACATCTTCATCCGCGTCGGATCCGCCAACGCTTTAAAGATTTTCGACACTTCCTCCACGACGCTTTCATCTAAAAACAAATGATCTTCTGCCTTCATCATCGTTCCCTCTCATTTTAACATATGAGCATTTGTTCATATATGTGAATCATAACCCTCTTTTTTTCCTCTGTCAATCCAATTTCAAGCCGCAAAACCCCATCAGCATCAACAGCCGATGCACTGACACCCCACAACGGCAGCCAGCAAAGCAAAAAAAGCAGGGGCCGATAGACCCTCTGCTTTTCCATTACGATCTCACCCGCACTGCCGTCCCTGTCGCAATGCACATCATCATGCCATCGCGCAGCGTTTCAAAATCAAGATCCACCCCGATGACGGCGTTGGCGCCAAGGCTTCTCGCCTTATTGACCATCTCCTTGATCGCCATCTCCCGCCCTTCGGCCAGCTTGCTTTCATACGTTCCGCTCCGCCCGCCGATGATGTCAGTGATGCTGGCGAGAAAATCGCGGACGACATTGGCGCCCAAAATGACTTCTCCCGCTACGATGCCCAAATACTCTTCAATTTCTTTTCCCTCAATGGTGTTGGTGGTCGTGACAATCACAGCTATGTCCCCCTCGTGGCTCATCATAATAGGTGGAAGCACCCAATTCCATTATACTACATTGCATCTATGACGTCGCCGGTCCACTTCCCCCTCTTAGCTAACGCTTGAAGGTTGCAACGCCATCGCACCTGGGCGCACCTGGGAGTCAGTACGAACAAACATTCAGCGCCACGATTACGGCGTCAACTCCATTCGAAATAGCCATGGCAGACGCCGCCCTCAAACCTCACGCAGGAGACCAGAGGAAATCGCCAACATCGCCTTGTTTTTAGCTTCCGACGATGCCAGTTTTCTAAACGGCGCTGTGATCGTCGCCGATGCCGGATGGACGGCGTATTGACGCGCCGCCCCCTTCCGCTTTTCCGGTTAGGGGAGAGAGGCACCTTTTGAAGACGAAATCGAAAAGAAAAAGCCGCCCCAACAGGCTTCGTTCCCCGTCGGGACCGGCTTTTTTCCTTTTGTCAGCCGCGAACCATTTGGTACACATGCATTACCAAAGCAACGATCGCTGCCACTCCAACAAACGACACCAAATACAAAATCGGCGACCCCGTGTGGCCAAACACCACTTCATTTTGCAGCATGGCCGCTTTCTCCCAAGCATTCTCCACATCGGGCTTGTAAAGCTTCGTTTTCCAATACCCTATGCCGATGGTGGATGCCAAATACACGACATGAACGATGATCGAAATGACGAAAGCGTGAATAACGGTTTTCATGAACATCCCCTTCTCACCTTTCGGAAATATGGACGGTCCTCCATTGGAGGCGTCGGCGCAAATGTCCATCCATTGCATCCGCATTCCGATACGATCTTCTATCATTTTATCATACAAGTTGCGCAAAACCATCCCCTGTATATTTCCGAATCGTTCCGCTCTACTAAACGTTCAATCCCCCAAAAGAGGGGATATTCACAGACGCTTAATTGAAGTAAGCTTAACTGTAGCATCGCTTTTCTCCATCCCATCAAGCACATGATGCGTGTGAAACGCCAACAAAAAATGAATGAACATTCATTCTGTTGTGGTATAATGGTAACAACATCCTCACACCAATAAGGAGGCCCGTTCGCCATGCTGATCGAGAAAGTGATCAAAAAACGGTTTGAAACGGAAGTGGTTCAAAACGTGCATATCGCCAAAGGAACGGCGACGTTTCAAGGCGTCCGCCTCACCGTCCGCTGCTTTGTCATCGATGGGGTGCTGATTGACACCGGCGCCAAATCAATGGAGCACGAATTCACCTCGTTTTTTCAACACCAAGACATCGATCAAGTCGTCATCACCCACTATCACGAAGACCATACCGGCTGCGCGGCATTTTTGCAGCGAAAGATGGGCCTGCCCATCTACATGCACGAACTGATGATCCATTATTGCCAGCAAAAGGCGGACTATCCGCTATACCGAAAAGTGTTTTGGGGCAAGCGCGATCCATTCACCGCCAAGCCGATCGGCACGACGTTTTCCTCGCGAAGCGCAACGTGGGACGTCATCCCGACGCCAGGCCATTCCATCGATCATGTGGCGTTTTTGAACCGCGAAACGGGGCAATTGTTCAGCGGCGACTTGTACTGTCAGGAGAAAACGAAAGTCATCTTGCGCGAGGAAAACATCCCGGCGATCATCGCCTCCTTGCAACACACGTTGACATACGATTTCAACGACGTCTTCTGCGCCCATGCGGGCTATCTCCCGAACGGGCGCGAGGCCTTGCAGCGAAAACTCGATTACTTGCTTGAACTTCAAGGCAACATCATCGATTTATACGAAAAAGGCATGCCGCCGAAACAAATTCAGGAAACGCTTTTCCCGAAAAAATATCCGATCGTCTTTTTTTCGGCCAAGGAGTGGGACTCCCTTCACATTGTCCGGTCGGTCATTCAAGAATATCAAGCGAAACGGGCAAGCTGAAGCGGAGGCTTCCCGGAAATGGCCATAGACCATTAGGGCAAGCTTCTGTTCCGTTTTCTTCCATTTCAAATGAAAAATTACTATCTTCGCCAGCAACGGGACAAATTAAGAAAAAACGAAAGGATGGGTCCCGTCGATGAACGAAACACCGCGCGTCAAGCTGCACGGGTTCAACAACTTGACGAAATCGCTCAGCTTCAATATGTACGATATTTGCTATACGAAAACGGCGAAGGAGCGGGAGGCGTATATCGAATATATTGACGACGTGTACAATGCCGAACGGCTGACGAATATTTTAAAACGTGTCGCCGACATGATCGGCGCCCATGTGTTAAACATCGCCAAACAAGATTACGTTCCGCAGGGCGCGAGCGTGACGATGCTCGTTTCCGAGGGGCCGGTCGTCGAGGTGCCCGAAGATGACGGCCCTTTGCCGGAGGCGGTGGTGCTTTCCCTTGACAAAAGCCATATCACCGTCCATACATACCCAGAATACCACCCGAATGACGGAATCAGCACGTTCCGCGCCGATATTGATGTCGTCACATGCGGGGAAATTTCGCCGCTCAAAGCGCTCAACTATTTGATTCATTCATTTGACGCCGACATTATGATCATCGACTACCGCGTGCGCGGATTTACGCGCGACATTCACGGATACAAGCTGTTTATCGACCATGACATTACGTCGATTCAAGATTATATCCCGGAGCACATTCGCGAAAAGTACGATATGATCGACGTAAACATTTACCAAGAGAATATTTTTCACACAAAATGCAAGTTGAAACAGTTTGACTTGGACAACTACTTGTTTGGCTATGCAAAAGAGGATTTGAGCGAACAAGAAGCGAATGAAACAACCGCCAAGCTGAGAAGGGAAATGGATGAAATCTTTTACGGAAAAAATATGCCGAACACCGTTTGACGCGGGCGCCTTTTTGACGCCTGCCGGCTTTCGGGCCGGCCCACACCGGTTCCCGATTGGCGCCGTCTATGGTATGCTAGTAGAAAAAAGGAAAAGGTGTTCATGAATGAAGTACATCATCGTCGGAGCCGGCATTTTAGGGGCCTCGACCGCTTACCATTTGGCCAAGGAAGGCGCAAACGTGATCATCATCGACCGCGGCGACAAAGGGCAGGCGACCGGTGCGGCGGCGGGGATTGTCTGCCCTTGGCTGTCGCAGCGCCGCAACCAAAAATGGTACCGATTAGCCAAAAACGGAGCGAAGTTTTACCCCTCCCTCATCGAAGAACTGCAAGCGCTCGGGGAAACGGACACCGGTTATGCGCGCGTCGGGGCGCTTTGCCTGCATACAGACGAACAGAAACTGGAACAAATGGAGGAGCGCGCTCGCAAACGGCGCGAAGACGCGCCGGAAATGGGAGAGATCGTGCGGCTTCATCCCCATGAGGCGAAGGAGCTGTTTCCGCCGCTTGGCGGTGAGCATCATGCCCTATATGTGAGCGGCGCCGCCCGAGTGAACGGCCGGGCGGTGCGGGACGCCCTCACAAACGCGGCCCAAAAGCTTGGCGCCGCCTACATCCGCGGAAACGCCCAGATCCTGTTTGAAGGCTCCCGCGTCATCGGCGTGGAAGTCAATGGAGCGAAATACACGGCCGAAGCGGTCATCGTCACAGCCGGCGCATGGGCTGGCGAACTGCTTGAGCCGCTGGGCGTTCGGTTTGCCGTCAGCCCGCAAAAAGGACAAATCGTTCATCTCGAATGGTTGGCAGGCGAGACTGGCCGATGGCCGGTCGTCATGCCCCCGAACAATCAGTATATGCTCGCCTTCCCTGGAGGGCGAATCATCATCGGAACGACCCATGAAGATGAAGCGGGGATGGATGTCCGCGCCACCGCCGGCGGCATCCACGAAATACTGGACAAAGCGCTCGCCGTCGCGCCAGGGCTGTCGGCGTGCACCTACGTGGAAACACGGGTCGGGTTCCGCCCGCGCACGCCTGGATTTCTCCCTGTCTTCGGGGCTCTTCCCGGTTTTACCGGACTTTACGCAGCCAACGGCCTTGGCTCTTCCGGGCTCACCGTCGGGCCATATTTAGGCGCAGAACTTGCCAAGCTTGTGCTCGGCCGCCCGACTGAACTTGATCCGTTCGACTACAACGTCGCCGAGGCCATCATCCCGCCTTCCTGACGCTGCCGCACGGTGCAACACTAGCACTCCCACCCGATGCCCAACTGCCGCGTTCAGCGGCCAGCGCCGGCTGCGGGCTTGCCCCATGCAGGCCCGCAGCCCGTTTAGCTGTTTTGTCCTTCGTATTTTTTCAACTGTTCCGTCAGCTGTTGAAACAACGCCATATCTTTTCGGTCAAGCGCCTGGTCAATTTGCATTTTCAACACCGATAGTTCATGACGTTTCAGCGCCTCATCCAACACTTGCTCGGCCGCCTTCGCCATTTTCTCATGCCGCTCGTGCCGCCTGACATTTTCAAACGCTTGGTGATCAATAAGCCGAAGGTACGAAAAATTCCTTGCCTTTCCTGGAAAATGGAGCGTCAAATAGAGCGTCTCGTTCGGATGCAGCGCCAAATCGCCCATAATCGAGGCAAGGCTCGTGCTTTTTTGACCGCGCCGATAAAAGACGAGCCCTTCCTCTTCCGCCATCGCAGTCGAAATGATCAGCCACCGCGCCTGCTTTTGCTCGGTTTCCGTAAAATGGACGTTCTCAAGCAAATGGGGGTGTTGAAGCAAGTATTGCAGCACAAATCGGGCATCGGGATGCTTCAAACGATGCTGCTGCAAAAACGTTGTTAAGAACTGCCGCTTTTCTGAATAGGACACCCATCTCGTCATAGCCTCACCCCCTTCAACTGCTTCTCCATGGAAGATAACAGCGGCCGCAGCGCAAGATCGTCTCAACAAGCCTCGATGATCCATTGCTATTCCATTCACGTCTTTGTTTTCCAGTATACTTGATTGCGCCCCGCCGTGCATCTGAAAACCACAGGGCAAGGCCCCTTTCATTCCGACACCAAGCGGCAAACGAAATAGAAAAACAGCCGCCCTTCATTTCCAGGCGGCTGCTCCTTCTAAGCAACGGGCTCTCGGCTTTCCTTTCCATTGCTCAAACCTATAAGCCTACGCCAACTGCATCGCAAAGTGGCCGTTCAATCCGAGCGCTTCCGCTGTAGACGCTTGCACTTGCCGCAAAAGCGACTCGTTTTTCATCAACGACTCACCGTAAGACGGGATCATCTCTTTCACTTTCGCCCGCCACTCGTTCATCCGTTCTGGGAAGCACTTCTCCATCACTTCAAGCATGACATGAACCGCCGTCGATGCCCCTGGCGAAGCGCCGAGCAACGCCGCGATCGAGCCATCAGCCGCATGGACGACTTCCGTGCCAAACTGCAGCGTTCCTTTGCCGCCAGCTTCCGTGTCTTTGATCACTTGCACGCGCTGACCCGCCACGACGATGTCCCACTCGTCGCTTTTCGCCGTCGGGACGAATTCCCGCAGCTCTTGCATGCGCTGTTCTTTCGACAACAGCACTTGCTGGATTAAATAGTTGGTCAAGGACATATTTTTCACGCCCGCCGCCAAGATCGTCAAGACGTTATGCGGCTTGATCGAGGTGAACAAGTCGAGCATCGAGCCGTTTTTCAAAAACTTCGGCGAAAACCCGGCAAATGGCCCAAACAGCAGCATCTTTTGATTGTCGATAAACCGCGTGTCCAAATGCGGCACCGACATCGGCGGCGCGCCGACTTTCGCTTTGCCGTACACTTTCGCATGGTGCTGCTCGACGACCTCGGGATTGTTGCACACCATAAACAACCCGCTCACCGGGAAGCCGCCGATTCCCTTCCCTTCCGGAATGCCGGACTTTTGCAACAGATGGAGGCTGCCTCCCCCGGCCCCGATGAAGACGAACTTGGCCGCATGAAGCTCCACCGCGCCCGTGTCCAAATTCCGCACCTTCAACTCCCATAAGCCATCGCTTGTCCGTTGGATATCCTCGACATGATGGCGGTAGTAAATGTTGACATTTTTCCGTTTCAAATGTTCAAACAGTTGACGCGTCAACGCCCCGAAGTTCACGTCCGTTCCCGATTCGATCCGCGTCGCCGCGATCGGCTCGTCCACCACCCGCCCTTCCATCATGAGCGGCACCCATTCGGCCAGCTTCTTCGGATCATCTGTGAATTCCATCCCTTTAAACAGCGGATTGGCCGCCATCGTTTCGTGGCGCTTCTTCAAAAACGCCACATTGTCTTCCCCTTGCACAAAGCTCATATGCGGCAGCGGACGGACGAAATCTTTCGGGTCACGAAGGACGCCGCTGTTGACCAAATAAGCCCAAAACTGCAAAGAGACGTAAAACTGCTCATTGATTTTAATCGCTTTGCCGATGTCAATCGACCCATCGGCCTTCTCAACCGTATAGTTCAACTCACACAGCGCCGCATGCCCCGTCCCGGCGTTGTTCCACTCGTTGGAGCTTTCCGCTCCTGCCTCTTCCAGTCTTTCAAAGACGACAATGTCCCACTCTGGCGCCAATTCCTTCAAGAGCGTCCCCAACGTCGCGCTCATAATGCCAGCGCCGATTAAAATGACATCCGTTTTTCCTTGTTTGTTGCCCATGTTTACCATCCCTATCCATGAATAGTTGTAAAAGAGCATCGAGCGATCGCTCGAAATGATTCCACCGATACCCCTTTTGTTTTTGAGGGCGATTACAAAATTTATTATAACACAATTGATTAATAGTATGTCACTATTATCGATTTTAACAAAAATATATTAATATAATTCAATGCACCGTTGCATATTCATGACATCAACACGACCATCCGCAATCGCCCTTCACAATAATTTTACAAAATCGTTGAATATTTCGCCACCATCTCGAGAAAAAACGCAGAGATTTTTCAAGAAGACTGATGAAAAACAAACGAAATCATTTCATAGCAGCAAAAAAGACGGCTCCATGCCGCCAAAGCGTCATATAAGCCATCTACACCCGAAACATTCCAAGGTGACATCCATCAAGTATAGGGATTTCACTTTCGCCAAAAACGCGTATGCCCTGCCTTATCGCGAATGTTAAATTCAATAATGTTTCGAAGCAATTCATAGTCAACAGGCTGAGTCCATTTTATGCGAAACAAGCGTGACGAAGCGCTGTAACCCGCTTGAGCGATATCAGAGGAAAAATGAACCATTGCCTTTTCTTCAGGCAAAACACTCAAATGGTTCTTGGCAACGGCAAACATGATTATGTATGTGCCATGGTTGGTAAAGGTCGGCTTGTTCCACTTCATTTGCGGTTCCAAATTCGGGAACTGATGAGTGACCCACCTCAAAACCTCTTCTGTTCGGCTGCGATGGTCCGGATTGTCAATGCCAGCTAAATAGTTTGCGAACACTTCCATGTCTTTGTCATCTCCCTTCGATCTTCTACTGGCTAATGGTTCTTGCTGATGACAGACACCCAGTACGGCAAACCCGCTTAGCCGTTACGGTATACACCATGATACAGCCATATAGATGCAACCAAAACGTTTAACATATCTTTGACAGAAAAGCCACTTATCGATTTTTCGACTGTCGAGGGCAAGCCGCAGGCTTGCCCCCGTCACGCCTTGGCGTGACGGACGACCGAACAACCCCCCGCTTCTCAGACCCATACATGGGGCTGAAAGCGGTGTTGTTCGGTCGCCCGACAGTCGATCCAATGCCCAGTAAAAGCTATAAATGTGAAAACTTCAAATTGCATCTATACAGCAATGGTTTTCACCATTGCTACCTGCAGAACATTGGATTTGCCAGGAAAAAATCACGTTTTTTCACCCAAACATTACATTAGGCAATCGTTTTTTCAATTTCTCTAACAAACGGCTCGTGCGAAGTATTCTCTAAAAAATCTTCGAATATTTCATCAAGTTGCAAGTTGAGATCTTCATTGACCTCATTCCCGTCCTCGTCATAAATCTCAAAGTGGCTGTACTTCCATTGATCAAATGTTTCCCTAAGCAAGTCACAGTATGTCACCCAACGCTTTCCATAGTTAGACATATACGTCGGCACCCATTGATCAATGTAAACGTTGTTTAACAACTCATCTAACGGAGAACAATAAAATCGCGAGCCCTTACTTCTCCCCAGCGATCGGACAAGCTCGGCAAACTCTTCCTTCTTCATTTTCCTCACTTCACCGGAATAGTCATAGCTGATCTTGCCGTTGTATGGGTTGATGAATGGTTCAGCGGTGTATATCCATTGGTGCGGTATATGCGTTTGAATCACTTCCATGAGCATTCGGGCAATGAGTTGCGGGATATCACGGAAATCCAATTTTTCTCTTCCTCCCTCACAAGAAGATGCGAAACAACACCGTCTTTCATCCCGCAATGGAAACCGTAGGATGAAAGGCGGCCAAATTTCGTAATCAAGCAAGGCGCTTCCGCGGTCACGGTCTTCACAAACGCGGCGGCCCTTCGGCATCCTTAGGCCATGCCGTCCATACGACGATCAATTGGCCGCTTGTCGTCACCAACCTTCTTATTCCCCATGGCCATCCCCTTGTTTTTTATTTCCCTACTCTTCAAGCAATCCCCGAACATCTTCCTCTAGAAGATCCACCAACCGAGCAATGTCTTCCACCGTCATTCCTTTGCGCTCCATGTTACGAATCAGTTGTTTCATTCCTTGTTGAATTCCACGTTCGATCCCTTCTTCCAACCCCTCCTTCCTTCCCTTTTGCTCATAGGAAATGATCAGCTCCAACACTTTCTCTTTTTCTTTCGTTTCCATCGCCTTCACTTCTCTTTGCAGTTGTTGCTCTTCCTCCTCCGACAACTTCACATACGTTTCAAAAAAGCCCAAGAGCAGCCGCTGCCTCGCTTCATCCAGCTCCAATCGCACCAACATGCGCAAAAACTCTTTTTTCAACTCGACTTTCTCACTTTCAGTATACCCCATTTTGCCAAGGAGGGCAGCCGCAATCGGATTGTCATGCCGAATAGAATCCCGCCAATGTTTCTTGCGCAGCTCCACCGGGAAAAAGCGGAACTGCAGCACCTCGCCAAAGGGAAACTCAATCGAAAACACGGACGGTTCATCACGGAGGGCATCATGGCTGAAGACGGCAATGGGAACAATGCGGATGCGGTATTTTCAAACAAACGGCTGAAATAGACAAACATGCGCTCCGGAAAGGACGACTGCACGCAGCTTTGATTCTCCACATGAACGATGATCAATCCATCTTCCCCTTTCAGCTTCGTCTCGACCAACAGATCGACGCGGTATTTTTCTCCTGCGGTCACATCGGTGAACAGTTCTTCGGACAAAAAGGACAAATGGCGGAAATCGATATGCTCGTGCATGTCGGGGAAAAAGAGGAGGAAAAACTCTTCGAAGAACGTCTGGATCAGCTCTTTGAACAACCGGTCATGGTCAATCGCCATCCGATCACCTCACGATGAAGATGTTCACCAACTATCATTCGTGAGCACGAGGCGAAAATCCTGCATGGAAGACATAAAAAATGGAGAGCCAGGAAAAAAGCTCTCCGTTTTGTGCTTGCTCCCCGTCATACAAACAGCAGCGAACGCAAGTGAAAAACACTCAGTTGAAAAAGGATGTCCCAAAAAGTTATGTCATCATCACCTTTTGAGACCGCCCTTCAGTAAGTACATCGCCACGACCAGCGTTTGCTTTTACTTTCTTGGAACGGCCGGTGGGTATTTCAGCTCAGGATGCAGCGTTTCAAACACATCAGCAACATTTAATATCGTTCCTTCTCCAAAGGCTGGGCCGATGATTTGCATCCCTACAGGAAGTCCTTGAACAAAACCACATGGCACCGTTACAACAGGCAAGCCCGTCAAGTTAAACGGTCCTGTAAAACGGATGATATGGTCAAGAAAGTTTACTTCCTCTCCATTGATCCATACCGTATCCTGCCCGATTTTGGGAGGGAGAAACGGAATGGTTGGGGTGATCAAAACATCTACCTTATTGAATATTTCCATGAACTCGTGATCCAATTTCAAACGAATTTGTTGTGCTTCCAAGTAGTCTACAGCGGAAGGGAGTTCTCCAAGCTTTAAAAGGAAACGGACATCATCGCCAAAATCTTCTTCCCTTTCTACTAAATGATTGTGATGAATAGCGCTGGCTTCTGAAAGAATCGTGATCATTTCCGCATACTGCGCATATTGCAATGTTGGAATTCGCACGGTTTCTACAACAGCACCTTCGCGTTCCAAAGAAGCAATCGCCTGTTTAACCGCTCTTTCGACTCCTTCATCCACATGATCAAAGAAGTACGGTTCTATGCCAATTTTTACACCTTTAACAGACTCCATGAATTGTGTGGAATAACTCGTTGCAGGGGCATTGGTGGAAGTAGGATCTTTTGGGTCGTATCCTGCCATGGCTTCTAAAATATAGGCGGCGTCCCTCGCCGTTTTCGCCATCGGACCGATATGGTCCAACGACCATGCAAGCGGGAAACAACCATATTTGCTTACTAGTCCATAGGTGGGCTTTAAACCGACAATGCCGCAAAACGAAGAAGGAATTCGAATCGAACCACCGGTATCTGTTCCTAGGGAAGCAATCGTCATATGCGCCGCCGTTGCGACCCCCGATCCTCCGCTTGAGCCTCCGGGAATGCGTTCAGGATCCCAAGGATTTCGGGCAGGTCCGAAATGAGGATTATTGTTCGTTGCTCCCCAAGCATACTCATGCAAGTTTGTTTTTCCAGGAAACACTGCTCCCGCTTCCGTCAACTTCTCGATTACTGTCGCACTGTAAGTTGGCCGGAAGTTTCGGTGAATTTTTGACCCCATCGTTGTTGTTTCATTAGCTACGTAAAGAATATCTTTGATTGCTATAGGGATGCCATGTAGCGGGCCGCGGTAATTTCCAGATCGGATTTCCGATTCCGCCAACTCAGCTTGCTTGCGTGCTTTCTCTGCTGTCACCTCTATATAGGCATTCAGCTTATCGTTTAATGTTTCAATTTGTTCGAGTACATCGTCAACGAGTTCAACAGGTGAAACTTCTTTGTTTTTTAGAAGAGGGGAAAGTTCAGAGATTGTTTTCGTATTTAGCCGTTTTTCCACGATACACACCTCCCGGTTGGTGGACGACTCCAATATCTTCCTCATTCAAACCGAGTTTTTCGACTCCCTGTTTTAGTTGCTGAATGGCTTTCCACTGATGCTCAAGCATCATCAATTCCTGTTCTGAACACTTAATCCCTTTTTCTCTTAATTTCTTTTCTATGCTACTTCTCATTTCGTCGCCTCCCTTCCAAAATGATTATACATTACAAGAATTAAATTACAAAATATTTTTTCTTAACAAAATATAATAAATATTACAACGATTATTTTGACAATACTCTACCGAATTTCCTAAAATGTAGTTAGACATTATCTATCGAAGGTTCGTGGTCAGCGATCCAAGGTTCCTATGTAACCAATCCTAAAACCTAAAAGTAAAGAGGGGGAACGTCATGGAAGCGAAACAAACCGTGTTTGTCAATGAGTTCACAAACGGCATCTTAGATCCTCATGGAAACATGCTTGGCCCCGTGCAGGATGGGGGATACATTGTCGCCAATACTACTCCTGGCTGCTGGGGGCCGATGATCACTCCTTGCATCCGCGGTGGCCATGAAGTGACAAAGCCCGTTTTTGTCGAAGGAGCTGAAGTAGGAGACGCCATTGCGATTAAGATCAAATCGATTCGCGTCACCTCTATCGCCACATCCTCAGGAAATGATAAGCCAATGGAAGGTCGGTTTGTCGGCGATCCGTTCGTTGCTGTCAAATGCCCACAGTGCGGAACGATGTACCCGGAAACGAAGATCGAGGGGATCGGCCCGGAAGCCATCCGGTGCGCGAATTGTGGCGCGGACGTGACTCCATTTGTATTTACGAACGGCTATACGATGACGTTTGATCCAAACCGACAAATCGGCGTGACCGTGCATAAAGAAGCGGCAGAACACATCGCTCGACAAGGACGGTACTACATGGCGACACCCGACAACTCCGTCCAAAACCCGATCGTCACGTTTGCGCCCCATGACTTAGTCGGAACGGTGGCCAGACTCCGCCCGTTCCTCGGACAGCTCGGCACCACCCCGGCGCGTCCGTTGCCGGATTCACATAATGCTGGCGACTTTGGCCAATTTCTGATCAACGCCCCACATGAATACGGGATTACGAAAGAACAGCTGGAAGATCGCACGGACGGACATATGGACATTAACCGTGTACGCGAAGGCGCCGTGTTGATCTGCCCTGTGAAAGTGCGGGGCGGAGGCGTTTATCTCGGTGATATGCATGCCATGCAGGGCGACGGGGAAATTGCTGGGCATACGACCGACGTATCTGGCATCGTCACCCTTCAAGTGAAAGTGATCAAAGGGTTGACCATTGACGGACCGATTCTTCTTCCTGTTGCTGAGGACCTCCCCTACTTGGCAAAGCCATTGACAAAAAAAGAAAAAGAGATCGCCCTCGATTTGGCACAATCATGGGGAGTAAACAAATTGGAAGAATCGTTGCCGATTTCCTTTGTCGGGACAGGCGCCAACTTAAACGAGGCAACAGAAAACGGGTTGCAACGGGCAGCAAAAACATTAGGCATCTCTGTCCCTGAGGTGATGAACCGTGCCACGATTACCGGCGCCATCGAAATTGGCCGACATCCTGGGGTCATCACCGTGACCTTCTTGTGCCCCATTCGTTATTTAGACAAGATTAGTTTGACCTCGCTGGTGTACGATCAATATCGCAACGTTTTGGAGTAAAAACATATCGATCATCACCAAAGGCTTCATCCTCTCGCACTTGTCACGCGGGGATGAAGCCGTATGTTTATCAAAATTCAGGCACATACATTCTCTGCAGCGGAAGCAACGCCCTTGCATCGCTGGGCATGTTCTCATACCAATGGACAATCAAGTTGACCAGCTCTTCCAAATCAATCAGTTTCACGGAATTATGTTTGGCGACTGCCTCTGCATGGGAAGTGAAACCGCCTGTTGAGACGAACAGGCAATTGGCATCAATCGGGTTGGCTCCGAGAAGCTGCTGGATTTCCGGAGCCGAGGCGGCGCTTTTGCGATGCTTCACTTGCACCTTAATTATGGGTTTTTCAAAGCCAAACGCGTCCTTATAGGCCAACACATCCACACCGCCGTCAGGGCCTTTCGGGCTCACTTGCACGTTGTACCCCATCGCTTGAAGCAAGCCTGCCACTAAATCTTGCATTTGCCACGGATCAAGCTGATCCACCTTATCTTGGATCATCATCAACGCTTTTCCAACAAGGTCTTCGACGATTTCTTCCGTTTCCCCCTCTTCAGATTCATCCCGAGGTTTTGGGAATGATTGGCTGTTTAAACGCTGCTCGATTTCATCGCCCCATTCGTCCACTCGAAAAACCGTCAGCGTCGAACCTAAACTGTTCTTCGCTCCGTCTGACAACGAATCCCTTGGAACTGTGGCATTTTCCCATTTTACACGGATGATGTTCGGATAATAGGGATGCCCGATGGCAGGATCGTAACGATGCTCTTCTGTCACGGTTCCAACAATGTACTCCCTTTTCTCTTTCGAATATGTGATCACACGATCGCCTTTTTTGATTTCATGGGCAAAACGCCATACTTGATTCACCCAGCTCGTTCTCGATTTTGGTTTTGACTCGGCGAACACTTCATCAGCCTTTCGCTGCAACTGTTCCTTCGACTGAAAGTTCTTCGGGTCGCCCAATCTCGCCCAACCGATCGATGCAATGCCCTTTTCCAGCCAAAGCGGAATCAGTTCATTGCGGTCGCCCGCGCGGATCATCCACCATTTTGACATCCGGGTTCCTCCTTTTGGCAAAAAGAAATCGCTCCGACTGTGAAGCAGCCATTCTTCTAAAAACAGGAGCCGAAACAATGAGCCTATAGCTCACCGCTATAGGCACTACATTTAAGATGTGCCAAAACGAACAAACCGTATAACATAAGCCCATCCATCGGTGTTCTTCACCTAATTACAAACTGTTTAATCGATTTCGTTCAATTTTGATCGTATGATCTTTTCCATCCAATACATCTGCGCGCTTGCTGCCGTAGAGGCGAAGCTTGGGAGAGCCTTTCACCGCTTTTATGGAAAGCCGCGGAGTTCCCCGCACTTGTTGTCTTTGCAGGTCGACACACTCGAGAAACTCATTCCAACGGACGATGGCAATCACTTGATTGGAGTCACTCGGCTGTTTCTGTGCGCAGACAAATGCAAACACGATTTCTTTTTCCTGGCTGTGTTCGAGATCAATCTTGTTAATTTCAGCAATCTCATGATCGCTGAATACAAACGACCAAGTGAAATCTTTGGAGCCGGATGGATTCGTGTTGTATTTCGTGTACATAATATAGCTCGCTTTATTCGTCGTGACTTCATAAATTTGTCGGTTGTCATTTTCCTTTTCAAACAGCGCCGGCGCCAACCCGCCGTTGACCAGCGCGGAAAGAAGCGCTCCATAGTAATAATCCGCTTTGCGAATCGTCGCCATCCGTGTCCCCTCCCTTTGTCATAGATAAAAAGATTCGATTGATTTGATTGTATCAACTTTTGTAAAACATTGCCGTCGAACTTTGTCGACCGACCAAAAAATACAAAAAGAGCGGTGCGGTGCCGCTCCCTTTTCTGCCTCCGATGGCGAAGCGATGAAAACTCGCAACGCTTCCGCTTTGAAGCTCATTTTTTATCAACTCCTATTTCTCTAAGTGTGCAATACACTAGCGCCCTGTTGCTGCTCGGGAATGTGCTCTTGGATGTCTCAAAGATTTTGCATTCAACCGGGTCAATTCATAATGTGATGCTAAGACAAAGCAGAAGCCCGCTTGGCTTCTGTTTTGTCCCCACCTTCAACGGCTTAAGGCTCGTAACATAAACCGCTCGACATCATTCTCCGGTCCGATGAATTCCACGTCCGTTCCGATGGCTTGGAAGTGTTTGCGGGCGAAGGCAATTTTCGCTGCTTCACCGGGACGCAGTTCGCCCTCCCATTCCTGTCCTTTCGTCTCAAGGACGAAGTACAGTTTTTCCTCTCCATCCTTTTCGATGACAAGCGCCCAGTCGGGATTGTAGGAGCCGATCGGTGTGTCAATTTTAAACCAACTCGGCAGTTTGACGTACACTTTTACGTTCTCATCGTGTTCAAAACGTTTGGCGAACCGCTCTTCCACATCGGAATCGTAAAGGATATGGTCAAACGGCGATTTTTCGCTCGGGATGGCGTTGTCGTTCAAATAGGCGAGCAGCTCTTCGTTTTGGAACAGTTCGACCGCGTAATACGCATCATCACCAATTTTGTAATATTTCACGCCATCTTTCAGCAACAGCCTCATTTGGCGCTGGATGATGTTCGCCACTTCTTCAATAAACTTTTGCGGATTGTTTTTGAAATCATCGAGCCGTTTGCAGCCGGTCAAAATGCGCACGATCGTCTTCCGCGTTAAATTCGTCCGGTTTTGCAGCTCGGTGATGACATCCGGAAGCGTATGGTGCAAGCTCACGTAATCCTCCACTTTTTCGCTGATCGTTTGCGCCTGTACGCCTGTCACATGATCAATTTCCACCCGTCCTTTTCGGCTGACAATGCGGATTTTCTCAATCGGCCTCATTTCTTGAATGGCGGCAATGCACAAGTCAATGAGCTGTTCGCTGTCAAAATCAACGGAATAAACGGTTTTATATTTGATTTTATCCCACAGCCGCGTGAACTCCTCTTGATTAAGGACCGCCATATTGACATGGACTTTTTTCTTTTTCGTCCCGTCTTTGATCGGCAATGCTTGCAAATGGCGTTTGATCTCTTTCACGATGGACAATAGCCACGGCTGGAATTCATCGCTCAGATGGAGATCATAGTTTTCAATGGCTCGTTTGAGTTTTTCCGTTGCTTTGCTCTGTTTGTCAATATAGCCGTTTTGTTTTAATTCCTCATACAGCTTCAATGATAAATCATAACCCATTTGCACCGGCTCTTCCGTCGCCTCGTCCACATAAACGAGTTTGGCAAATACATGTTTTTCGATTTTGCCGAACTGGATGCCCGTATCTTCTTCAATCTCTCTTTGCAAAGTGGCAACAAATTCTTCATATGACTCATTCGCCATCACCGTTAATATGTTGACATGATCGTCATGCACCCGCTCTCCGTTTTGATCGACAGCCAACCGCAATCCGCGCCCGATTTCCTGGCGCCTCGATACGTACGTGCCGGAGGAGTCTTTCAACGTGCAAATTTGGAAGACGTTCGGGTTGTCCCATCCTTCACGGAGCGCGGAGTGGGAGAAAATGAAGCGGAGCGGCTCATCGAGGCTGAGCAGCCGTTCTTTGTCCCTCATAATGAGATTGTATACATCCGTATCCGCCTCTGTATTCCCTTTCGTATCTTTCAACCGTCCTCTTTTATCTTGGGCAAAATAGCCATTATGCACCTTCTCGATATCTTGGTCAATGCCCGGATCTTCCCAGAGGGGACGGTATTTCGGCTTTTGCATTAAGTTCCGATACTCTTCCTCAAACATGATCGCATATTTTCCTTTTACCGGCTGGCCTTCTTGATCATAGTCGCGGTAATGAGCGACCTTGTCGATAAAGAACAAGCTGAGCACTTTAATCCCACGCGGGCGGAGCCACAATTCTTTATTTAAATGCTCTTCAATCGTTTTGCGGATTTGATACCGCTTGATGGCATCGTCATCGACATCCCCGATTGCGTCGCCCACACCGAGTCGGTAGCCGTTGATTTCAACCGCTTCATTTCCTTCCGTCCAATCGATTTGCTCGACGATATATCCACGGTACAGTTCGCGCTCTCCGGAAATGTCATACAAATCATCGCCGTATTTGACCGTTTTCGTCATCCGTTTGATCTTCCCGCGCGATTCGACATCGAGCTCAATTTTCGCTTTTCGCTCTTTCACCTCAATGAGCTTGATGTACGGCACATTGAACGACGGTTCGGATCGGACAGACATGACTTCAATTTTTTTCACCAGCTTTTGATTATAGGCGTCAACCGCATCAAGGCGGTACACCATATGATACTTGTCCACATGCGTCGCCGAGTAGCGCAGCGTACAAAGCGGGTTGAGCGACGCGATCGCTTCCTTCGATTTCGGCGTCGTATCGACGCTTTGCGGCTCATCGATGATCACGATCGGATTCGTCTGTTGGATAAATTCAATCGGGCGATACCCGTTTAGACGGTCGTTCGGCCGATGAATGACGTTCGCCTTATCTTCTTTTTCCGGATCTTCAAAGCTTTTGCGGAACGCATCGATATTGATGATCATGATTTGAATCGTTGTCGCCGTCGCAAAATTGCGGACTTGATCAAGCTTCTGCGAATCGTAAATAAAATATTCCGCCGGAGTGCGGTCGTACAGTTCATCGAAATGGTCGCGAGTGATTTGCAGCGACTTGTATACTCCTTCACGAATCGCCACGGACGGGACGACGATGACAAATTTCGTAAATCCATAATGCTTATGGAGCTCATAAATCGTCCGCAAATAGACGTACGTCTTCCCCGTCCCCGTCTCCATTTCAATCGTAAAATGCATGCCATCGAGCCGCTCGCTGCGCGGCAGGCCGTTTCTCACCTGGATGTCTTGGACGTTTTTTAAAATTTCCTCAGGCGTCAGGTCAAGCCGATTCCCGACGCCCAAGTCCGTTTGAAGCATTCCCGCCTCAGGGCCGTACGAAACGGTGAAGTTTGACTGGCTCAATTCCTGTCCTTTGAAAATATGCACCACCGACTCAATCGCGCGCCGTTGGTAGTCCAAATCCGCGTTAAACTTCAGCTTCATCGGTTATACACTCCTAACATCCGTGATGCCGTGCTTTTTCAACGTTTGCAAGGCGTTCGTTTTCACCGCGTCGCTCATAAAGCCGGATTCTTTAAAAATGACTTTCGGCGGCATATGCTCGGACCTGTAGTTCAACATCTCCTGAACAAGGTCAAGGTCAATCTCATCTTCTAGGCAGACCAACACAGAACCGTAGGCGACGTTGTAAATCGTTTTGCCGCGGCAGTCGATTTCCTCAATCGGCACCGTCAACGGCAACCCGATTTTCAGCAAAATCTCATACAACAAGTCTTCTTTCGTCCGATCTTCCTTAATGTTATTCTGCAAATCGAAAAGCGTTTGTTCGAGGTTGTCAAAGTCCGGATCCCATTCTTTAATATTGGAAGAATCGAGCTTAAACACTTTAAAACCGATATCCAAATCGGTCTTTCCGGTTTCTTGAACGATTTTCTCCCCCGCCCGACGGATGCGCTCCTTGCCGATTTCGCAAATGTTTTTATATCCCGCTTTATACGCATCCGACGTTTCATCCGTTTTTTCCGGCAGCTGGACCATAATAAACTTGCGATTGCCGCCATCCTCCGCGTTTAACTGCATGACTGCATGGGCAGTTGTGGCCGAGCCGGAGAAGAAATCTAAAATGATATCATTAGTCGAACTATTTGCACCTTCTTGGGCATATGAAGCAATACTAATTAATTTTTTTATTATATTTTCATCTTTAGGGAAATCGAATACTTTTTTTCCAAATAAATCTTTCAATCTCTTTGAAGCGCTTCTATTATCCTGATAAAAAACACTGTATGGGACTTGGTACTCACTTTCAAATAAGTAACGTTTGTAACATGGTATAGTGGTTTCATCCTCTCCAAAATGAATACGGTTGTTATTTATTAACTCTAACATTTTTTCTTTATTCACTGTAGATGAGCAAATTCACTGACATAAATTTACAACTAAACAAAAAAGGAGACATGAACCCGATTCCTTGGTTAGAATAGATGTACCACCAACTATC
>NZ_JAEIGB010000021.1:0-51273 GCF_022341265.1 Geobacillus sp. YHL | reverse complement strand
GAAACACCCGTTCCCATCCCGAACACGGAAGTTAAGCCCTCCAGCGCCGATGGTAGTTGGGGCCAGCGCCCCTGCAAGAGTAGGTCGCTGCTAGGCAAAATGGAAAGCACGTCTTTTCTTTCCTTGGAAGAAAAGGCGTGCTTTTTCATTTATTCGGCTGCTTGACGTTTTATTGTCCAAAAAAACGGATATTCTATAGTTAGTTTTCCTTCTTTGGTCACTCTTGAAATTTTCCGTAATACATTGTATAGTAAGAGTAAGGTCAAATATAGTCAAAGTCAACAAATAGGCAGTGGGGTGTCCTGGTCAGCGGACGGCCCATCGCCAGGCAGCTTGGTTGTAAGGAAGGTGGTAGGTAGAGTGCCGAACATTTCCGACATCATTGAGCAATATTTAAAGCAAGTGCTCAATATGAGCGACCAAGATATCGTTGAAATTAAACGAAGCGAAATCGCTAATAAATTCCAATGTGTTCCGTCGCAGATCAACTATGTCATCAATACGAGGTTTACCCTTGAAAGAGGGTACATCGTCGAAAGCAAGCGCGGTGGCGGTGGGTATATCCGCATTATGAAAGTGAAGACAAAGAGTGAAGCACAGCTTATTGACCAGCTGCTCGAGCTTGTCGGCCACCGCATCAGCCAATCGAATGCCGAAGATGTGGTAAAACGTCTCGTTGAAGAAAAGGTAATTTCGGAGCGGGAAGCGAAAATTATGTTAAGCGCTATGGATCGTTCTGTTTTATATATCGATTTGCCCGAGCGGGACGAACTGCGGGCCCGCATGTTAAAAGCGATGCTGACGTCGCTGAAATACAAATAGGGGGAGGGGGAGGCATTGATTTGCCAAGAATGCAAGCAGCGGCCGGCCACGATGCACTTTACAAAAATTGTAAACGGAGAGAAAACGGAGTTCCATCTTTGCGAGCAATGTGCCAGAGAGCATGGCCATATGTTTACGTTCTACGGCAATGATGATTTTTCACTCAACAACTTGTTGGCGGGGCTTCTTAACTTTCAAGCGCCGATGAAAGAGATGACGGCGAACGCGTTTCCGAACCCGGATGTACTTCAATGTGAGACGTGCCAAATGACATACCATCAATTCACACAAATCGGGCGGTTCGGCTGCGCTAACTGCTACCGGACGTTTGCACGCTACTTGCCGCCGATTTTGAAACGGCTCCATAGCGGCAATACCGCTCATTCAGGAAAAATTCCGAAGCGAAAAGGCGGCGTTCTCCATTTGCGCAAGCAACTTGCTATGTTGAAACAAAAGCTTCAGGAGCTCGTTGCTCGTGAGGAATTCGAGCGGGCGGCCGAGGTGCGCGACCAAATCCGCTCGTTGGAGGATGAACTGCGTCGACGCGGAGAGGGGGATATGTAAGCGGTATGTCGTTCGAGAAGTTTTTCAATACGGCGGTCAGCGCGTGGATGAGCCAAGAGGGGCCGGATTCGGACATCGTCTTAAGCAGTCGCATCCGACTAGCGCGCAACATCGTTGACTTTCGTTTTCCAACGCTGTTTAGCAGTGAAGAAGCGATGCAAATCGTCGCGTTGTTTGAACGGACGTTCGCCCATCGTTCTTACGGAGGGGCAGGCCGCTTCGAGTTGTTGAAAATGTCGGAGCTTCAGCCGATTGAAAAACGGGTATTGGTAGAAAAACACTTAATTAGTCCGCATCTGGCTGAGGATTCGCCGTTTGGCGCTTGTCTGCTTTCGGAAAATGAAGAAATCAGCATCATGATCAACGAGGAGGATCATATCCGCATCCAATGCCTATTCCCGGGGTTGCAGCTTGCTGAGGCTCTCGAGGCGGCGAGCGAATTGGACGATTGGATTGAAGGGTATGTCAACTATGCCTTTGACGAGCGGCTTGGTTATTTAACGAGCTGCCCGACCAATGTCGGGACGGGATTGCGGGCTTCGGTGATGATGCATCTTCCGGCGCTTGTGCTGACGCAGCAAATTAACCGTATTATTCCTGCCATCAACCAGCTTGGGCTTGTTGTCCGTGGAACATACGGTGAAGGGAGTGAAGCGTTGGGAAATATATTCCAAATTTCCAACCAGATCACGCTTGGGAAATCGGAGGAAGACATTGTTGCTGATTTGCATACGATCGTTCAGCAGCTGATCGCCCAAGAAAGAGCGGCTCGTCAGGCATTAGTGAAAACTTTGGGCATACAATTAGAAGACAAGGTGTTCCGTTCATACGGCATACTGGCCAACTGCCGCGTCATCGAATCGAAAGAAGCGGCGCAATGTCTGTCCGATGTTCGCTTAGGGATTGATCTAGGATATATCAAGAACATCTCGCGCAACATTTTAAATGAGCTGATGATTTTGACGCAGCCGGGATTTTTGCAGCAATATGCCGGCGGGGCGCTTCGCCCTGAAGAACGGGACGTCCGCCGCGCGGCGCTGATCCGGGAGCGTTTAAAGATGGAGGAACGAAGAAAGATGGAGGGTGATGAACGATGATGTTTGGCAGATTTACGGAACGGGCGCAAAAAGTGCTGGCGCTGGCGCAGGAAGAAGCCATTCGCCTCGGCCATAACAATATCGGCACAGAACATATTTTGCTCGGCCTCATCCGCGAGGGCGAGGGGATCGCGGCTAAGGCGCTCATGGCGCTTGGGCTCGGCCCAGATAAAATTCAAAAAGAAGTCGAATCGCTCATCGGCCGTGGCAGTGAAGTGTCGCATACGATCCACTATACGCCGCGGGCGAAGAAAGTGATTGAGCTGTCGATGGATGAAGCGCGGAAGCTCGGCCATTCATACGTCGGCACAGAACATATTTTGCTTGGGTTGATCCGCGAAGGCGAAGGGGTGGCCGCCCGCGTGCTGAACAACTTGGGAGTAAGCTTGAACAAAGCGCGCCAGCAAGTGTTGCAGCTGCTTGGCAGCAATGAGTCGATGTCAGGCCATGGCGGCGGTGCTTCGCACGTGAGCACTCCGACGCTTGACAGCCTCGCCCGCGATTTGACAGCGATTGCCCGCGAAGGGCGGCTGGACCCGGTCATCGGCCGCAGTAAAGAAATTCAGCGCGTCATTGAAGTATTAAGCCGGCGGACGAAAAATAATCCGGTGTTGATCGGCGAGCCGGGCGTTGGGAAAACGGCCATTGCTGAAGGGTTAGCCCAACAAATCGTCAATAACGAAGTGCCGGAAACGCTGCGCGACAAGCGGGTCATGACGCTCGATATGGGGACGGTCGTCGCCGGAACGAAATACCGGGGGGAATTTGAAGACCGACTGAAAAAAGTGATGGATGAAATTCGTCAAGCGGGCAACATTATCTTGTTCATCGATGAGCTGCATACATTAATTGGCGCCGGTGGGGCGGAAGGAGCGATCGACGCGTCGAACATTTTGAAACCGGCGTTGGCGCGCGGGGAGCTTCAATGCATCGGCGCGACAACGCTCGATGAATACCGGAAATATATTGAAAAAGACGCCGCGCTTGAACGCCGCTTTCAGCCGATTTACGTTGATGAACCGACAGTGGAAGAATCGATCCAAATTTTAAAAGGGTTGCGCGATCGGTATGAAGCGCACCACCGCGTTTCGATTTCCGACGAGGCGATCGTGCAAGCCGTCAAGTTGTCCGACCGCTACATTACCGACCGTTTCTTGCCGGATAAGGCGATCGATTTGATCGACGAGGCTTGCTCGAAAGTGCGCCTTCGTTCGTTCACCGCACCGCCGAAATTGAAAGAACTTGAACAAAAGCTCGAGGAAGTGCGGAAAGAAAAAGACGCGGCCGTGCAAAGCCAAGAGTTTGAGAAAGCGGCGTCGCTGCGCGATATGGAACAGCGGCTGCGCGAAGAACTGGAGGAAACGAAACGTGCGTGGAAAGAAAAACAAGGCCAAGAAAATTTGGAAGTGACGGTCGAAGACATCGCCGCGGTCGTCTCGAGTTGGACCGGCATTCCGGTATCGAAGCTCGCTGAGACGGAAACGGAGCGGCTGCTCAAGCTGGAAGAAATTTTGCATTCGCGTGTCGTCGGCCAAGACGAGGCGGTCAAAGCGGTCGCCAAAGCGGTGCGCCGCGCCCGTGCTGGCCTGAAAGACCCGAAACGCCCGATCGGTTCGTTCATTTTCCTTGGTCCGACCGGGGTTGGGAAAACGGAGTTGGCTCGAGCCTTGGCAGAAGCGATGTTTGGCGATGAAGACGCCCTCATTCGCATCGATATGTCCGAGTATATGGAAAAACACTCGACATCGCGGCTCATCGGGTCGCCGCCGGGGTATGTCGGTTATGAAGAAGGCGGCCAGCTGACGGAAAAAGTGCGCCGCAAGCCGTATTCGGTTGTCCTGTTAGATGAGATGGAAAAAGCGCATCCGGACGTGTTCAATATTTTGCTGCAAGTGTTGGAAGATGGGCGGCTGACTGACTCGAAAGGGCGGACGGTCGACTTCCGCAACACGATCATCATCATGACGTCCAACGTCGGCGCCGATGCGCTGAAACGGAATAAGTACGTTGGCTTCAACATTCAAGACGGGAACCAGCAATACAAAGATATGAAAAGCAAAGTGATGGATGAGCTGAAAAAAGCATTCCGTCCAGAGTTTTTAAACCGGATCGACGAAATCATCGTCTTCCATTCGCTCGAAAAAGACCATCTGAAACAAATCGTCCGATTGATGGCCGATACGCTCGTGAAGCGGCTGAAAGAGCAAGACATTGATCTTGAGCTGACGGAGGCCGCCATTGAGAAAATCGCCGCCGAAGGGTTCGATCCAGAATACGGTGCCCGCCCGCTGCGCCGCGCCTTGCAAAAGCATGTTGAAGACCGTTTGTCCGAAGAATTGTTAAAAGGCACGATCGCCAAAGGGCAAAAAGTCGTCGTGGATGTCAAAGACGGGGAGTTTGTCGTATTGTCGAAACAAGCGGTCGTGTGAGGGAAGAAAAGGCATGCGGCAGCTTCCTGCCCATGCCTTTTTTTCGTTGGAAAACGTTACAGAAAGGGTTAAGATCGATGGCGAAGAAGAAAACGAAGTTCGTTTGCCAAGAGTGTGGATATGAGTCGGCCAAATGGCTTGGACGCTGTCCGGGATGCCAAACATGGAATTCGTTTGTTGAGGAAATTGAGCAGGAGAAACCGACTGTGCGCGGCGCATTTCTTCGTTCGGAGCGGGCGGGTTCGGCCAAACCGGTCCCGATTACAGCCGTGGAGGCGGTGCAAGAGCCGCGCATGAAAACGAACAGCGCGGAGCTCGATCACGTGCTGGGCGGTGGAATCGTCAAAGGTTCGCTCGTTTTGATCGGCGGCGACCCTGGCATTGGCAAATCAACGTTGCTTTTGCAAACATCGGCGCAGCTGGCCGCCGCTGGGCATCAAGTGCTGTATGTCTCCGGTGAGGAATCGGTCAAACAAGTAAAGCTGCGCGCTGGACGCCTTCGTGCGGAGTGCGATCAGCTGTACGTGTTGGCGGAAGCAGATTTGGAATACATTGTGGCAGCGGTTGAAACGGTTCAACCTGCTTGTGTCATCATTGATTCGATTCAGACGGTGTATCGCACCGATATTTCCTCTGCACCGGGCAGCGTCGCCCAAGTGCGCGAATGCACGGCCGAGCTGATGAAGCTGGCGAAAACAAAAGGCATTGCCATTTTTATCGTCGGTCATGTGACGAAGGAAGGGGCGATCGCCGGGCCGCGCCTGCTCGAACATATGGTGGACACCGTTCTCTATTTTGAAGGGGAGCGACACCATACGTATCGCATTTTGCGAGCGGTGAAAAACCGTTTTGGCTCAACGAACGAAATTGGCATTTTTGAGATGCGCGACATTGGGCTGAAGGAAGTGGAAAACCCATCAGAAGTGTTTTTAGAAGAACGGTCGCGCGGAGCGGCTGGCTCGACGGTCGTGGCGGCGATGGAAGGGACGCGGCCGGTGCTCGTGGAAATCCAGGCGCTCGTCTCGCCGACGAGCTTCGGCAACCCGAGACGGATGGCGACCGGCCTTGACCATAACCGTGTGTCGCTTTTGATGGCCGTGCTCGAAAAGCGGGTTGGGCTGCTGTTGCAAAACCAAGATGCTTATTTGAAAGTGGCGGGCGGCGTGAAGCTTGATGAGCCGGCAATTGACTTGGCGGTCGCTGTCAGCATCGCCTCGAGCTTTCGCGATCGGCCGACGAATCCGGCGGATGTCATTATCGGCGAAGTCGGCTTAACTGGAGAGGTGCGCCGCGTCTCGCGCATCGAACAGCGCGTGCAGGAGGCGGTAAAATTAGGCTTTTCCCGCATCATTGTGCCAAAAAACAATTTAGCCGGCTGGCAGCCGCCAAAAGGTGTGCAAGTGATCGGTGTTTCGCATGTGGCCGAGGCGCTTGAGCATACAATGTGTTAATCGCTCTTTCGCCTGCGCGGCCCGCTTCTTCGTGTCCAAGGGGATATGAGCGATCAAAAATTCATCGCCTCTTCATTCTTAAGTGCTCAAGCAGAGGCATAAACAGCCTAAAAGGATTGAACCTTTTCGCTCTGATGTACGTAAAAATATAGTAGGGAGATCCGAAACAACTACGGCGTTTGGCCGGCGTTTTCTGCTATTGTTACAAGCAGATGTCGAATGTTCAAAAACGATTAAAAATTGCCTTCCAATTGGTTTCAAACATTGGAAACTGTTTATAATGTTAAATAGGGAGGTGAAGATGGGCTGATGGTCAAACGCATTGTGCAATTATTTTTCCTCGCCGTGGGCGGAACGTTAGGCGCCATGTTTTTTCCTGACTTGCTTAAGGTGATGAATGTGAGCGGCATGCCGCTTCTCAATAATTCTTATACGCTGGCGGTGCTGGGGGCAGTCGTTTTCTTTTTGTTGACGTTTTGGCTTGTCGATTATGTGGTCGACATGATTCGCTGGGTGGAGGAAACGCTCGTGAAGGCGCCGGCCGCCGACGTGCTGTTTGGCAGTCTCGGGCTGATTTTCGGTCTTATTATCGCGTTTTTCGTTGTCATGCCGTTGCAGTCGTTTCACATTCAAGTGTTGAATACGGTGTTGCCGATTTTTTTGACGGTGTTGCTTGGCTACTTAGGGTTTCGCGTCGGTTTAAAGAAACGGAATGAGTTGATGAACTTATTTTCCTTGTCCAATCGCATGGCAAAGAAAAAAGGTGGAGAAGCGGAAAACGAACCGTCAAAGGGCGGTGCTGTGAAAATTTTGGATACGAGCGTCATCATCGACGGGCGGATCGCAGACATTTGCCAAACCGGGTTTTTGGAAGGGCCGCTTGTCATTCCGCGGTTTGTGCTCGAAGAATTGCAGCATATCGCCGATTCGTCCGATGTGCTGAAGCGGAACCGCGGCCGCCGCGGCTTGGATATTTTGAACCGCATTCAAAAAGAAATGGCGATGAAAGTGGAAATCCATGAAGCGGATTTCAGCGACGTCCAGGAAGTCGACAGCAAACTCGTCAAGCTGGCGAAGCAGCTTCAAGGCGTTGTCGTGACGAACGATTTCAATTTAAACAAAGTATGTGAGCTGCAAAACGTGCGTGTTTTGAATATCAACGATTTAGCGAATGCCGTCAAACCGGTCGTGTTGCCAGGCGAGGAGCTGAACGTACACGTCATTAAAGATGGGAAGGAGCATAACCAAGGCGTGGCCTATTTGGACGACGGGACGATGATCGTCGTTGAAGATGGCAAAGAATATATCGGCAAACGGGTTGACGTTTTAGTCACCAGCGTGTTACAAACATCTGCAGGGAGAATGATTTTTGCCAAATTGAAACTGCTGCAAAAAGCGTTGTAAAACGAATAGGGGAAACGGCCAATGAATTACGAAGCGATTGTCTTGGCGGCCGGGCGAGGAAAGCGGATGAACGCCGGCATGAACAAGCAATTCCTTGAGCTTGGCGGTGAGCCGCTCATCGTTCGGACGCTGAACGTGTTTGAGCGCGATGAGCGGTGCACCCGCATCGTGCTCGTCGTCAACCCAGCCGAGCGAAGCCGATTTGAGCAGCTGCTCGCCCGCTTTCGCATTCAAAAAGTCGCCGCGCTTACCGACGGCGGCGAGGAGCGGCAGCATAGCGTCTATAACGGATTGCAGGCGCTCGCGGGGGAGGAGATTGTTCTCATCCATGACGGCGCCCGCCCGTTTGTCCGCGTCCATCATTTGCACGAGCTAGTGAACGCCGCTGTTCAGTACGGGGCGGCGATCCCGGCAGTGCGGGTGAAAGATACGATCAAAAAAGCGAACGGTTTGTTTGTCGAACAGACGATTGATCGTTCCAGCTTGTGGGCGGTGCAGACGCCACAAGCTTTTCGTCTGTCTTTGATCATGGAAGCGCACGAAGCGGCGAAACAGGCTGGCTATCTCGGCACGGATGACGCCAGCCTTGTGGAGCGAATCGGCAAGCCGGTGAAGATCATTGAGGGGGATTATCGCAATATTAAGCTGACGACGCCGGAGGACCTTTTGTTTGCTGAAGCGATTTTGGCAAGCCGGATGGCCGAATAGATGGGGGTGGAGAGATGTTTCGCATTGGACAAGGGTTTGACGTCCATCAGCTTGTTGAAGGGCGTCCGCTGATCATTGGCGGCGTTACTATTCCGTATGAAAAGGGGCTGCTCGGCCACTCAGATGCCGACGTGCTGCTTCATGCGGTGGCGGACGCATGCCTTGGGGCAATCGGCGCCGGCGATATCGGCCGGCATTTTCCAGACACAGATCCGCGCTTTAAAGATGCCGACTCGGCTGAGCTGTTGGCGCACGTATGGGCGCTCGCTCGGCAGGAAGGGTATAGGCTCGTGAACGCCGACTGCACGATCATCGCACAAAAGCCGAAGCTGGCGCCATATATTGAAGAAATGAGGGCGGTGATCGCTCGGTTGCTGGAAGCCGAGCGCTCGCAAGTCAATGTGAAGGCAACGACGACGGAGAAGCTTGGATTCACTGGGCGGGGGGAAGGCATTGCCGCCCAGGCGGTCGTCTTGCTGCAAAAAAGCTAATGGAGCGGCCTTTGGCAGCATCATTTGGGAAGGCCTCGTTCTTTAATACATAAGCGCTTTGTTCGCCGTCCTGGCTAGGAGGTGTAAAGGGGGGCGTCGGCGGCGTGGTGCGGCTTAGGTGAGAGCTGTCTGTTTTGAACTTTGCCGCGATAAACGGTACAATAATAGCACAAGCTTTGATGGAAGTGGAGGGTTTGGATGATGGCAAAAGAGGTGCGCGTGCGCTATGCGCCGAGCCCAACCGGCCATTTGCATATCGGCGGGGCGCGGACAGCGCTGTTTAACTATTTGTTTGCCCGCCATCACGGTGGAAAAATGATCGTCCGCATCGAGGATACGGATATTGAACGGAACGTCGAAGGCGGCGAAAAGTCGCAGCTCGAAAACTTAAAATGGCTCGGCATTGATTATGATGAATCGATTGATCAAGATGGCGGCTACGGGCCGTACCGGCAAACGGAGCGGCTCGATATTTACCGAAAATATGTGAATGAATTGCTTGAGCAAGGGCATGCGTACAAATGTTTTTGCACGCCGGAAGAGCTCGAGCGCGAGCGGGAGGCGCAGCGGGCGGCCGGCATCGCCGCTCCGCAGTACAGCGGCAAATGCCGCCATTTGACGCCGGAGCAGGTCGCGGAGCTCGAGGCGCAAGGGAAGCCGTATACGATCCGCCTGAAGGTGCCGGAAGGGAAAACGTACGAGTTTTACGATTTAGTGCGCGGCAAAGTGGTGTTTGAATCGAAAGATGTCGGCGGCGATTGGGTGATTGTCAAGGCGAATGGCATTCCGACATACAATTTCGCTGTTGTCATCGACGACCATTTAATGGAAATCAGCCATGTGTTTCGCGGTGAGGAACATTTGTCCAATACGCCGAAGCAGCTCATGGTATATGAGTACTTCGGCTGGGAGCCGCCGCAGTTCGCGCACTTGACGTTGATCGTCAACGAGCAGCGGAAAAAGCTGTCTAAGCGCGATGAATCCATCATTCAGTTCGTCTCGCAATACAAAGAACTTGGCTATTTGCCGGAAGCGATGTTCAACTTTTTCGCTTTGCTTGGCTGGTCGCCGGAAGGAGAGGAAGAAATTTTTACGAAAGACGAACTGATCCGCATGTTCGATGTCTCCCGGCTGTCAAAATCGCCGTCCATGTTTGATACGAAAAAGCTGACATGGATGAACAACCAATATATCAAAAAGCTTGATCTTGACCGGCTTGTCGAGCTGGCCTTGCCGCATTTAGTGAAAGCCGGGCGCCTGCCGGCGGATATGACGGACGAACAGCGGCAATGGGCGCGCGATTTAATTGCTTTGTATCAAGAGCAAATGAGCTACGGGGCGGAGATCGTCCCGCTGTCTGAGCTGTTCTTTAAAGAAGAAATCGACTACGAGGACGAGGCGCGTCAAGTGCTTGCTGAAGAGCAAGTGCCGGCTGTGCTTTCCACCTTCCTTGAGAGCGTGCGTGAGCTTGAGCCGTTTACGGCAGACGAGATTAAAGCGGCCATTAAAGCGGTGCAAAAGGCGACCGGGCAAAAAGGGAAAAAGTTGTTTATGCCGATCCGCGCGGCGGTGACGGGACAAACGCACGGACCGGAGCTGCCGTTTGCCATTCAGTTGCTCGGCAAAGAAAAAGTGATCGAGCGGCTGGAGCGGGCGTTGCAAGAAAAATTTTAATCGGCCTCTATGCACGTTTGCATGATGGATGTGGTATAATAATATAAAGTTTCGATGGAACAAGCGCATAAAGAAAAAGCGTTGACGAGGAGAAGTAGGAAGCATCGGCATCCCAGAGAGAGCCGCCTTGGCTGGAAGCGGCTTATGTTCGGTGCTGTCTGAAGTGCGCCTCGGAGTCTCCTTTCGAACCGGAACAGAGACGTTCTGCAGTAGAGGGGAGCGGAGCATCTCCGTTATCGGAATCGAGTGAGCGAAACGGCGCCCCGTTTCGCTAAACAGAGTGGAACCGCGCCAAAAGCGTCTCTGTGTCTTCGGCACAGGGACGCTTTTTTATTCAAGACAACTCAGAGGGTGGAGGGAGGACATTATGTTTAAAACGTTAAAAGAGGATATTGAGGTCATTTTTGAGCAAGACCCGGCGGCGAGAAGCTATTTGGAAGTCATTTTAACGTATTCCGGCCTGCATGCCATCTGGGCGCATCGGATCGCCCATGCGCTTTACAAGCGGAAATTTTACTTTCTTGCCCGCTTGATTTCGCAAATCAGCCGCTTTTTCACTGGCATTGAAATCCATCCGGGCGCGAAAATCGGCCGCCGCTTTTTCATCGACCACGGCATGGGCGTGGTGATCGGCGAAACGTGCGAAATCGGCGACAATGTCACCGTCTATCAAGGGGTCACATTAGGCGGGACAGGGAAAGAAAAAGGGAAGCGGCACCCGACGATCAAAGACAACTGTTTGATCGCTGCCGGCGCGAAAGTGCTCGGTTCGATTACGATCGGGGAAAACTCGAAAATCGGCGCTGGGTCGGTCGTGTTAAAAGACGTACCGCCCAATTCGACCGTCGTTGGCATTCCGGGCCGCGTCGTTGTGCGCGACGGGGTGAAAGTGAAGAAAGATTTAAACCATACCGACCTTCCTGACCCGATCGCCGACCGGTTTCGGGAGCTTGAAGAGGAAATCGCCCGGCTGAAAAGCGAGCTTGAGGCATTGAAACAACAAGAAAGGAAGAACGAGTATGAGCAGCATCCGGCTTTATAATACACTGACGCGAAAAAAAGAACCGTTTGAGCCGCTGGAGCCGAATAAAGTGAAAATGTATGTGTGCGGCCCGACCGTCTATAATTATATTCACATCGGCAATGCTCGGGCCGCCATCGTTTTTGACACGATCCGCCGCTATTTGGAGTTCCGCGGCTATGATGTGACGTATGTATCGAACTTTACCGACGTCGATGACAAGTTGATCAAAGCGGCCCGCGAGCTCGGCGAGAGCGTGCCGGCGATCGCTGAGCGGTTTATTGAGGCGTATTTTGAAGACATTCAGGCGCTTGGCTGCAAAAAAGCGGACATCCATCCGCGGGTGACCGAAAACATTGATACGATTATCGAATTCATTCAGGCGCTCATTGACAAAGGATATGCCTACGAAGTCGACGGCGACGTGTATTACCGGACGCGCAAGTTCCGCGAATACGGCAAGCTGTCTCATCAATCGATCGATGAGCTGCAAGCTGGGGCGCGCATCGAAATTGGGGAGAAAAAAGACGATCCACTTGATTTCGCCCTTTGGAAAGCAGCGAAGGAAGGAGAAATTTGTTGGGACAGTCCATGGGGGAAAGGGCGGCCTGGTTGGCATATCGAATGCTCGGCGATGGCGCGCAAATATTTGGGCGATACGATCGATATCCACGCCGGCGGCCAGGACTTGACATTCCCGCACCATGAAAACGAAATCGCCCAGTCGGAGGCGCTGACCGGCAAACCGTTCGCGAAATATTGGTTGCACAATGGGTACTTAAATATTAACAACGAAAAAATGTCGAAGTCGCTTGGCAATTTCGTGCTCGTTCACGATATTATCCGGGAGATCGACCCGCAAGTGCTGCGTTTTTTCATGCTGTCGGTGCATTACCGCCATCCGATCAACTACAGCGAGGAACTGCTTGAGAGTGCGCGGCGCGGACTCGAGCGCCTGAAGACGGCGTATGGCAATTTGCAGCATCGCCTGCAGGCAAGCACGAACTTAACGGACAATGACGAGGAATGGGTTTCGCGCATTGCCGACATCCGCGCCTCGTTCATCCGTGAAATGGACGACGATTTCAACACGGCGAACGGCATTGCCGTATTGTTTGAACTGGCGAAGCAGGCCAACTTGTACTTGCAGGAAAAAACGACATCCGAGAAGGTCATTCACGCGTTTTTGCGCGAGTTCGAACAGCTGGCGGACGTACTTGGACTCACCTTGAAGCAGGATGAGCTGCTTGATGAGGAAATCGAGGCGTTGATCCAAAAGCGCAATGAAGCGCGGAAAAACCGCGATTTTGCGCTGGCCGACCGCATTCGCGACGAGTTGAGAGCGAAAAACATTATTTTGGAAGACACGCCGCAAGGAACGAGATGGAAACGGGGATAGCACGCGATGATGGCGGAGTTTGAAACGGTCAACGATGTGAAGCAGTTAAATGGACTGGCGCTTGCCTATATTGGCGACGCCGTGTACGAGGTGTATGTGCGACGCCATTTGCTTGCTGGCGGCAGCGTGCGGCCGCATGAGCTGCATCGGCGGGCGGTCCGCTATGTGTCGGCGCGGGCGCAAGCGCGAGTGATTTTGGCGTTGCTTGACGAGGGCGTCCTGACCGAGGAGGAAAAGGACATCGTCCGCCGCGGCCGCAATGCCAAATCAGGCACAATCCCGAAAAATACGGATGTGCAAACATACCGGCATAGCACGGCCTTTGAGGCGCTCATCGGTTATCATTTTTTGGTTAATAATGAAAAGCGGGTTGATGAGCTGATCGGCCGTTCGTTTGCCATTATTGAAAGGGAAGAAAGGGCGTTGGAATGATGGACTACATTATCGGCAAAAATCCGGTCATTGAAGCGCTCAAAGCCGGGCGCGACATCAATAAAATTTGGATCGCGGAAGGGGCGCAGCGCCATACCGTCGAACCTGTGCTTGAATGGGCAAAGCGGCGGGGCGTGCTCGTCCAATATGTCCCGAAGCGCAAGCTTGATCAGATGGCTGAAGGAGCTCATCAAGGGGTGATCGCTCAGGCGGCGGCTTACCGCTACTATGAAATTGATGACTTGTTCGCTCGCGCCGCCGAGCGGGGCGAGGCGCCGTTTTTTCTCATCTTGGATGAGCTTGAGGATCCGCATAATTTAGGGGCCATCATGCGCACCGCTGATGCGGTCGGGGCGCACGGCCTCATTATTCCGAAGCGGCGTTCGGTCGGGCTGACCCAAACGGTGGCGAAGGCGTCGACCGGGGCGATTGAGCACGTTCCGGTCGCGCGTGTGACAAACTTGGCGCGGACGATTGACGAGCTGAAAGAGCGCGGAGTGTGGGTAGCCGGAACGGATGCATCGGCTCAAGACGACTACCGCTCGCTCGATGGCACGATGCCGTTGGCGCTCGTCATCGGGAGCGAAGGAAAAGGGATCAGCCGCCTAGTGCTTGAAAAGTGCGATTTCTTGTTCCGGTTGCCGATGCGCGGCCATGTCACCTCACTCAATGCCTCTGTCGCCGCCAGCCTGCTCATGTACGAGGTGTACCGGAAGCGGTATCCGTTGGGAGAATAGCGAATGAACATTTTGATTGTCGACGGCTATAACATCATCGGTGCTTGGCCGGAGCTGCGCCGGCTGAAAGAAGAGGGCGATCTGGCAGCGGCAAGGGATTTATTGATTGAAAAAATGGCTGACTACAAAGGATTCACCGGGGACCATGTCGTGATCGTATTCGATGCCCACCTCGTGCAAGGAAACGAGAAAAAGTATAAACATTACGACGTCGATGTCATTTTTACAAAGGAACATGAGACGGCCGATGAGCGAATTGAACGGTTGGCGAAAACATTGATGAATGCGCGCACAAAAGTGTATGTCGCTACCTCCGACTACACCGAACAATGGACGGTGTTCGGCCAAGGCGCCCTGCGCAAGTCGGCGCGCGAGCTATTGGATGAAGTCGAGACGGTTGAGCGGGACATTTCCCAAAAAGTAAAAGCGATGCGGCAACGCACTCCGATCTCCAAAGTTCCGCTAAATGATAGAATTGCTGAAATTTTTGAAAAATGGCGAAGAGGAGAAAAATGAGCGGTTGACGCTGTAAAAATTTGTCCTGTATAATACATGTTAGCGATTGATGCGGTCGGGGGGATCAGCGTGGGGGAATGCTTGAAAGCAATGAAAGGGAAAGGTTATCATCAGCTGGACGATGAGCAGCTTGTTGCGCTCGTTCACGAAGGGGATGGGGAAGCACTTGATTTTTTAATCCATAAATATCAAAACTTTGTGCGCGCCAAAGCTCGCTCCTATTTTTTAGTCGGAGCTGATCGGGAAGATATCGTGCAGGAAGGAATGATCGGTCTGTATAAGGCCGTCCGTGATTTTAAGGGGGACAAGCTTTCCTCATTTAAAGCGTTTGCAGAACTTTGCATCACAAGGCAAATGATTACCGCGATTAAAACGGCGACCCGCCAAAAGCATATTCCGCTCAACTCTTACGTTTCCTTGGATAAGCCGATTTATGACGATGAATCTGACCGGACGCTGATGGATGTGTTGTCCGGCACGCAGGTGACGGACCCGGAACAATTGATTGTCAACCGCGAGGAAGTCGATGATATTGAACTAAAGATGGCGGAACTGCTCAGCGACCTCGAGCGGAAAGTGCTCGCTTTGTATTTGGATGGACGCTCATACCAGGAAATTTCCGAAGAGCTGAACCGCCATGTCAAGTCGATCGACAACGCGTTGCAACGCGTCAAGCGGAAGCTCGAGAAATATTTGGAATACCGCGAGATCAGTTTATAGCATCGCAACGCCGCATCAAAAGATGTCATTGACAGCGAAACAGCCAATATGATAAATTTTTATGGACATCTCGCAGGAACGGTGGAATGCTGATGCGCCAAAAAGTGACGCTGGCTTGCGTGCAGTGCGGAAGCCGAAACTATACGGCAGCAAAACAGATACGTCGCCTTGGTGAGCGCCTTATGGCCAACAAGTTTTGCTCAACATGCAACAAACATACAATCCATCGTGAAACGAAATAGACGGTGGAGATAGTTTTGAACGATGATGGAGGTACGAGTGATGCAGCGAGTAATCAACTTTTTAAAAGAAGTCGTACGCGAGCTGAAAAAAGTGAGTTGGCCAAACCGGAAGGAGTTAGTGAACTACACGGCGGTCGTGTTGGCCACGGTGGCGTTTTTCACCGTCTTTTTTGCCGTTGTGGACCTCGGCATTTCTGAGTTGATTCGCCTCGTGTTTGAATAAGCGGACGAAGGATATGTTATAATGAAAGATAATCGTGCGCGTATGGAACCCGGCAACGGGTTTTTGTTTTGCGCAAAAAACAAAACGAAAACCGCCTTGGGGAGGCTTGTTGATGGAGAAAAACTGGTATGTTGTCCATACATATTCGGGATATGAAAACAAAGTGAAAGCCAATTTGGAAAAACGCGTCGAATCGATGGGAATGCAAGATAAAATTTTTCGCGTCGTCGTTCCGGAAGAGACGGAGACGGACGTCAAAAACGGAAAACGGAAAACGACGAAAAAGAAAGTGTTCCCTGGCTATGTGCTCGTTGAGATGGTCATGACGGATGACTCATGGTATGTCGTGCGCAACACGCCGGGCGTCACTGGATTTGTCGGCTCAAGCGGAGCTGGTTCGAAACCGACGCCGCTTATGGAGGAAGAAGTAAAAATGATCTTGAAGCGGATGGGCATGCCGCTTGCCGAGGTTGACGTAGACTATGAGGTAAATGAAACGGTGCGGATCAAAGAAGGTCCGTTTGCGAACTTTACAGGGAAAATTGAAGCGATTGACCCGGATAAACATAAAGTGAAGCTGCTTGTCGATATGTTTGGGCGTGAAACACGGGTGGAGCTTGAGTTTTCGCAAATAGAAAAAATCTAATGGATAAAGAACTTGCAATTGATAGGGAAAAGTGATACTATTTTAAAGTCAGTATGTCTCTTAAACGGAGACATATGGCGGTGAACTTATACACTTGTATAAGGGAGCCGTTTTGTTTTTACGCTGATCCTCTCAACTGAACGGGAGATAGGAAAACGGCTCAGTAGACCGGAGCCGGATGAGTGGGAGGGGCAATCCCTAATACCACATCACGGACTTAAGGAGGTGTGTCTCGTGGCGAAAAAAGTAATCAAGGTCGTCAAACTGCAAATTCCTGCAGGGAAAGCGAATCCGGCGCCGCCAGTAGGTCCTGCGTTGGGTCAAGCCGGTGTCAATATTATGGCGTTTTGCAAAGAGTTTAATGCCCGCACGGCGGACCAAGCAGGGTTGATCATTCCGGTTGAAATTACGGTTTTTGAAGACCGTTCATTTACATTCATCACGAAAACGCCGCCAGCCGCTGTATTGCTGAAAAAAGCGGCGGGCATTGAATCGGGCTCCGGCGAACCGAACCGCAACAAAGTGGCGACAATTAAACGCGACAAAGTACGTGAGATCGCTGAGCTGAAAATGCCGGATTTGAATGCGGCGAGCATTGAGGCGGCCATGCGCATGATCGAAGGCACGGCCCGCAGCATGGGCATTGTGATTGAAGACTAAAGCCGGTGCGTCGTTTGTAGGGGAGGTTGCGTCATTGGGCAACCTCTCTCTCCATGAACAAAAACAGCAAGACGGGCCCGATGAATGGGCATCCGTCCGCTTCTTCGTTTTCGAAAGAAGCGAAGAACGTTCAATGTGGGAGGTTTTTCCGCTAAAACCACAATCGAGGAGGATTTTTCACATGCCGAAAAGAGGAAAGAAATACTTAGAAGCATTGAAGCTCGTCGACCGCTCCAAAGCATACCCGATTGCTGAAGCAATCGAGCTCGTGAAAAAAACGAACATCGCGAAATTCGATGCCACGGTGGAAGTGGCGTTCCGTTTGGGCGTCGACCCGAAAAAAGCGGACCAACAAATTCGCGGCGCCGTCGTCCTGCCGCACGGCACAGGGAAAGTGGCGCGCGTGTTGGTGTTCGCGAAAGGGGAAAAAGCGAAAGAAGCAGAAGCGGCTGGCGCTGACTATGTCGGCGATACAGAATATATCAACAAAATCCAGCAAGGTTGGTTTGACTTTGATGTCGTTGTTGCTACGCCGGACATGATGGGTGAAGTCGGGAAACTCGGCCGCATTTTAGGGCCGAAAGGGTTGATGCCAAACCCGAAAACCGGAACAGTCACGTTTGACGTAGCAAAAGCGGTGCAGGAAATCAAGGCTGGTAAAGTGGAATACCGCGTCGACAAAGCGGGCAACATCCACGTTCCGATCGGCAAAGTGTCGTTTGACAACGAGAAATTGGCTGAAAACTTCGCGGCCGTCTATGAAGCAATTTTGAAAGCCAAACCGGCGGCGGCAAAAGGGACGTACGTGAAAAACGTCACGATTACATCGACAATGGGCCCTGGCATCAAGGTTGACCCGTCCACGGTTGCTGTTGCACAATAACCGTTGACTTTTGTTTGTCCGTCTGTTAAAATGCCATTTGGCTGAACAAATGAATATCATTTGTACCGTAGACAGTAGGTGCCTGTTTGAGGCTTAATTTCCTACCGAGGTATGTGGACGATAGAACAGCGCGCCCTGCGTCGGGGACGAGCGGCGGTGCGTTGAACGACACCTCCATGTCTACGCGGCATGGAGGTTTTTTATTGAGCAGACGGTATAAGTGGTATTCTCTCATTTTCCTTACAGGAGGTGCAGGACGTGTCGAGCGCGATTGAACTGAAAAAACAAGTGGTCGCGGAAATCGCAGACAAATTCCGGGCCAGCAAGGCAACCGTCATCGTTGATTACCGCGGCTTGAACGTGGCGGAAATGACCGAGTTGCGCAAACAGCTGCGCGAGGCAGGCGTCGAGTTTAAAGTGTACAAAAACACCTTGACCCGCCGGGCGCTCGCGGAAGTCGGCTTGGAAGGACTGGATGAAGTGTTCACTGGTCCAAATGCCATCGCCTTCAGCAATGAAGATGTCGTGGCGCCGGCAAAAATTTTAAGCGAGTTTGCGAAAACGCATGAAGCATTGGAAATCAAAGGCGGCGTCATCGAAGGGAACATCGCCAGCAAAGAAGAAATCGATGCGTTGGCGAAACTCCCGTCCCGCGAAGGGTTGCTTTCGATGTTGCTTAGCGTTCTTCAAGCCCCGATCCGCAACTTTGCGCTTGCGATTAAAGCGGTGGCTGACAAGCAAGAGGAACAAGGCGCGTAATGGCGCATCGATATGTGCTTAACAATCATTCAGAAAACAAAGGAGGAAGTTGTGATGACGAAAGAACAAATCATCGAAGCTGTGAAAAACATGACGGTATTGGAATTAAATGAATTAGTCAAAGCAATTGAAGAGGAATTCGGCGTAACAGCTGCGGCTCCGGTTGTTGTCGCGGGCGGCGCAGCAGCTGGCGCTGAAGCAGCGGCAGAAAAAACGGAATTCGACGTCATTCTTGCCGACGCTGGCGCGCAAAAAATCAAAGTCATCAAAGTCGTTCGCGAAATCACTGGCCTCGGCCTGAAAGAAGCGAAAGACTTGGTCGACAACACCCCGAAGCCGATCAAAGAAGGCATTGCGAAAGAAGAAGCAGAAGAAATCAAAGCAAAACTCGAAGAAGCTGGCGCGAAAGTCGAAATCAAGTAATGGCTGCGCCATTGAAAAAAGAGGCTTGCCCGAAGCAAGGGACGGCCTCTTTTTTGTTACACTATATAACGGAAGGCAGTGCAGCCTGTCGACAAGGAGGAGGGGATGATGATGAGCGAGCATTATTACTCAGTCAATCCGAAGTCGGAGCGAAACCCGCAAACGTGGACGTACGTGTTGCGGGGGCATGAATTCCGCTTTACGACCGACAGCGGAGTGTTTTCAAAGCGCGAAGTCGACTTTGGCACACGCCTGTTAATTGAAACGTTCGAGGAGCCGGGAGTGGCTGGGGATTTGTTGGATGTCGGCTGCGGATATGGGCCGATCGGGCTTGCCTTGGCCAAATCGTTTCCAAACCGGCGCGTTCACATGATTGATGTCAACGAGCGGGCGCTCGAACTGGCGCAGGAAAACAAGCAGGCAAACGGGATTGACAATGCGGTGATTTACAAAAGCGATCTTTTTTCGGAAGTCGGAGAACAGCGATTTGCAGCGGTCGTCACCAATCCGCCGATCCGGGCTGGCAAACGGGTCGTTTACGCGATTTTTGAACAAAGCCGCGATCATCTGCTTGATCATGGCGAGCTATGGGTCGTCATTCAAAAAAAGCAAGGCGCCCCATCGGCCTTGCAAAAGCTGAACGAATGCTTTCCCGCTGTAGAAGTCGTCGCGAAGAAAAAAGGATATTATATCATAAAGGCGAAAAAATGTTGACACCGTTTTTTTATTGTGGTAGCATTATAAAATGCTAAATATGCACATTTCCCGTGCAGAGGGGATGACGTATAATTTTGGACGTAATGGAAACAATGATAAAATCAATAAACAACGAACCATATGGTTTTCTATTGGAATAGAAACCATTTTCTTTTTTTCTCCATTCAACTCAACGCCTGGTTTCCTCGCGCCGGGAGCGTGTTAAATCCCCTAAATGAAACGGCGGTGCACGCAACGAAGCCGTTTCCGCCCGGATGGCGGGGGCCGGCCGCATGCATGCCTAGTGCTTTGCCCCGGAATGACGGAGCGGCCAGTCCGCCTTGAAGGCATTGATTGCTGAGCAGAGCGGATGATGGAGCTGTTCCGGTTCCGGTTTTCACTAATGTCTACATTTGAGGGGTGAATCACTCTTGACAGGCCGACTAGTTCAATACGGGCGACACCGCCAACGCAGAAGCTATGCACGCATCAGCGAAGTGCTGGAATTGCCGAACTTGATCGAAATTCAAACGTCCTCCTACCAATGGTTTCTCGATGAAGGGCTGCGGGAAATGTTTAGGGAAATTTCCCCGATTGAAGACTTTTCCGGCAATCTCTCGCTTGAATTTATCGACTATAGTTTAGGAGAACCGAAATATACGGTCGAAGAGGCGAAAGAACGCGACGTTACATATGCGGCGCCGCTTCGCGTCAAAGTTCGCTTGATTAATAAAGAAACGGGCGAAGTGAAAGAACAAGACGTGTTTATGGGCGATTTTCCGCTCATGACGGAAACCGGAACGTTTATTATCAATGGGGCGGAACGCGTCATTGTTTCCCAGCTCGTCCGTTCGCCAAGCGTCTATTACAGCGACAAAGTTGATAAAAACGGCAAACGCGGCTACTCGGCGACAGTGATTCCGAACCGCGGCGCATGGCTTGAATATGAAACCGATGCGAAAGACGTCGTTTACGTTCGCATCGACCGCACCCGTAAACTGCCCGTTACGGTGCTTCTCCGTGCGCTTGGGTTCAGCTCCGACCAAGAAATCATCGATCTGCTCGGCGACAACGAATACTTGCGCAATACGCTTGAAAAAGATAATACCGACAGCACGGAAAAAGCGTTGATTGAAATTTACGAGCGTCTTCGTCCGGGAGAGCCGCCGACGCTTGAGAATGCGAAAAATTTGCTGGCGTCGCGCTTTTTTGATCCGAAGCGCTATGACTTGGCGAGCGTAGGCCGTTATAAAATCAATAAAAAACTTCATATTAAAAACCGCCTGTTCAATCAGCGGCTCGCGGAAACGATCATTGATCCCGAAACCAAGGAAGTCATCGCCGAAGCTGGAGCGATGATCGACCGCCGAACGCTGAATCGCCTGCTCCCGTATTTGGAAAAAGGGGTCGGCTTACAGACATACCGCCCGGCCGAAGGGGTGGTGGACGGGGACATTTCGGTGCAAACGATCAAAATTTATGCCCCGAATGACCCGGATGGCGAAAAAGTGATCAACGTCATCGGCAACGGCTTCATCGCCGAGGATGTCAAACATATTACACCGGCTGACATCATTGCGTCGATCAGCTATTTCTTCAACTTGCTCCACGGCGTCGGCGATACGGATGACATCGACCATTTAGGCAACCGCCGCCTCCGTTCGGTCGGCGAACTATTGCAAAACCAATTCCGCATCGGCCTGTCGCGCATGGAGCGCGTCGTGCGCGAGCGCATGTCGATCCAAGATACGAACACGATTACGCCGCAGCAGCTGATCAACATCCGCCCAGTGATCGCGGCGATCAAAGAGTTTTTCGGCAGCTCGCAGCTGTCACAGTTCATGGATCAAACGAACCCATTGGCCGAACTGACGCACAAGCGGCGTCTGTCCGCGCTTGGCCCTGGCGGATTGACACGTGAGCGCGCTGGGTTTGAGGTGCGCGACGTTCACTATTCGCACTACGGGCGGATGTGTCCGATTGAAACGCCGGAAGGTCCGAACATCGGACTCATCAACTCGCTGTCCACTTACGCGAAAGTGAACAAGTTCGGCTTTATTGAAACGCCATACCGGCGCGTCGATCCGGAAACAGGGCGGGTGACGGACCAAATCGATTATTTGACAGCCGATGAAGAGGACAATTACGTTGTAGCGCAGGCGAACGTACCGCTTGCGGAGGACGGCACGTTCCTTGAAGAAAACGTTGTCGCCCGTTTCCGCGGCGAGAACATCGTCGTCAAGCGCGATCGCGTCGACTACATGGACGTTTCGCCGAAGCAAGTCGTCTCGGCAGCGACGGCGTGCATCCCATTTTTGGAAAACGACGACTCGAACCGCGCGCTGATGGGAGCGAACATGCAGCGGCAAGCCGTGCCGCTGTTGGAACCGGAAGCGCCGATCGTTGGCACGGGGATGGAGTATGTTTCGGCGAAAGACTCGGGCGCAGCGGTCATTTGCAAGCACCGCGGCATCGTCGAGCGCGTCGAAGCAAAGGAAATTTGGGTGCGTCGGCTGATTGAAGTGGACGGCAAAGAAGTCAAGGGTGATCTAGATAAATATCGGTTGCTGAAATTCGTTCGTTCGAACCAAGGCACGTGCTACAACCAGCGGCCGATCGTGAAAAAAGGCGATATCGTTGAGAAGGGCGAAATTTTGGCCGATGGCCCGTCGATGGATAAGGGCGAATTGGCGCTTGGCCGCAATGTGCTTGTCGCTTTTATGACATGGGACGGTTACAACTACGAAGACGCGATCATCATGAGCGAACGGCTCGTCAAAGAAGACGTGTATACATCCATTCATATTGAAGAGTATGAAGCCGAATCGCGCGATACGAAACTCGGTCCGGAAGAAATTACGCGCGACATTCCAAACGTCGGCGAGGATGCGCTGAAAAACTTGGATGAACGCGGCATCGTCCGCATCGGCGCAGAAGTCAAAGACGGCGACTTGCTCGTCGGCAAAGTGACGCCAAAAGGAATGACCGAGCTGACGGCGGAAGAGCGGCTTTTGCACGCGATCTTCGGCGAAAAAGCGCGCGAGGTGCGTGATACGTCGTTGCGCGTCCCGCACGGCGGCGGCGGTATCGTCCTTGACGTGAAAGTGTTCAACCGCGAAGACGGCGACGAGCTTCCGCCGGGTGTCAATCAACTGGTGCGCGTCTATATTGTGCAAAAACGGAAAATTTCCGAGGGCGACAAAATGGCAGGCCGCCACGGAAACAAAGGGGTTATTTCCCGCATTTTGCCGGAGGAAGATATGCCCTTCTTGCCGGATGGCACGCCGATTGACATCATGTTAAACCCGCTCGGCGTTCCGTCGCGGATGAACATCGGGCAAGTATTTGAGCTGCACCTTGGCATGGCGGCGAAAAAACTCGGCCTGCACATCGCCTCCCCGGTCTTTGACGGGGCGACGGAGGAAGACGTTTGGAACATCCTCGAAGAGGCAGGTCTAGCGCGCGATGCAAAAACGGTGCTGTATGACGGACGGACGGGTGAACCGTTTGATAACCGCGTGTCGGTTGGGATCATGTACATGATCAAGCTCGCCCACATGGTCGACGACAAGCTTCATGCCCGTTCCACCGGCCCGTACTCACTCGTCACTCAACAGCCGCTCGGCGGCAAGGCGCAGTTCGGCGGCCAGCGCTTTGGTGAGATGGAAGTATGGGCGCTTGAGGCGTATGGGGCGGCATACACGTTGCAAGAAATTTTGACCGTCAAGTCCGACGATGTCGTCGGCCGTGTCAAAACGTACGAGGCGATCGTCAAAGGGGAAAACATTCCGGAGCCGGGTGTGCCGGAGTCGTTTAAAGTGTTGATCAAAGAGCTGCAAAGCTTGGGCATGGACGTCACGATTTTGACGAGCGATGAACAAGAAGTGAACATGGAAAACTTTGATGATGATGATGACCATGCACCGGATGCCATCATGGTGGACGTCAAACCGGCCGAACGGGAAGAAGCCGGCGAAGAGAAAGATGCGGTGACGAAAGAATAAACCGGCCATAACGGCCAGGCGGGGAGCTGTTCCCCGCCATTGGCCGCTTGAGCGAACGGAAAACCGACGGATCAAAAAGGGAGGTATACCCCTTGCTAGATGTCAATAAGTTTGAGTACATGAAAATTGGGCTCGCTTCCCCGGAGAAAATTCGTTCTTGGTCGTATGGCGAAGTCAAAAAGCCGGAGACAATCAACTATCGGACGTTAAAGCCGGAAAAAGACGGCTTGTTTTGCGAGCGCATTTTCGGTCCGACGAAAGACTGGGAATGCCATTGCGGCAAATATAAACGCGTTCGCTACAAAGGCGTCGTCTGCGACCGCTGCGGCGTCGAAGTGACGCGCTCGAAAGTCCGCCGCGAACGGATGGGCCATATTGAGCTCGCCGCCCCGGTTTCGCACATCTGGTATTTCAAAGGCATCCCGAGCCGGATGGGATTGGTTCTTGACATGTCGCCGCGGGCGCTCGAAGAGGTCATTTATTTTGCATCCTATGTCGTCACCGACCCGGGTGATACGCCGCTTGAGAAAAAGCAGCTGTTGTCGGAAAAGGAATACCGCGCCTATCGCGAGAAGTACGGTCAATCGTTCCAAGCGTCGATGGGGGCGGAGGCGATCAAAAAGCTGCTCCAAGACATTGATTTGGATAAAGAGGTGGCCGCGCTGAAAGAAGAGCTGAAAACGGCGCAAGGGCAACGGCGCGCCCGCATCATTAAGCGGCTTGAAGTGCTTGAAGCGTTCCGCAGTTCAGGGAACGATCCGGCATGGATGGTGCTTGATGTACTGCCGGTCATTCCGCCGGAGTTGCGCCCGATGGTTCAGCTTGACGGCGGGCGGTTTGCAACATCGGATTTGAACGATTTGTACCGCCGCGTCATCAACCGCAACAACCGGCTGAAACGGCTGCTTGATCTCGGTGCGCCGAACATTATCGTCCAAAATGAGAAGCGGATGCTGCAAGAGGCGGTTGATGCTTTGATCGATAACGGCCGCCGCGGCCGTCCGGTGACCGGTCCGGGGAACCGTCCGTTAAAATCGCTTTCTCATATGCTGAAAGGGAAGCAAGGCCGCTTTCGGCAAAACTTGCTCGGCAAGCGCGTGGACTATTCCGGCCGTTCCGTCATCGTCGTCGGCCCGAACTTGAAAATGTATCAATGCGGCTTGCCGAAAGAAATGGCGCTAGAGTTGTTCAAGCCGTTTGTTATGAAGGAGCTTGTCGAGCGGGGCTTGGCGCACAACATTAAAAGCGCGAAACGGAAAATCGAGCGCGTCCATCCGGAAGTATGGGATGTGCTGGAAGATGTCATTAAAGAACATCCGGTGCTGTTAAACCGCGCCCCGACGTTGCACCGTCTCGGCATTCAGGCGTTTGAACCAACGCTTGTGGAAGGGCGGGCGATCCGTCTTCATCCGCTTGTTTGCACGGCGTACAACGCTGACTTTGACGGCGACCAAATGGCGGTGCACGTGCCGCTGTCAGCTGAGGCGCAAGCCGAAGCGCGCTTGTTGATGTTGGCGGCGCAAAACATTTTGAACCCGAAAGATGGGAAGCCGGTCGTGACACCATCACAAGACATGGTGTTGGGCAACTACTACTTGACGATGGAGCGCGAGGGAGCCATCGGCGAAGGCATGGTGTTCAAAGACACGGACGAGGCGCTGCTTGCTTACCATAACGGCTACGTCCATCTCCATTCGCGCATTGCCATTCATGCCGGTTCGCTGAAAAACGAAACGTTTACCGAAGAGCAAAACAACAAGTTGCTCTTAACGACCGTCGGCAAGCTCATTTTCAACGAAATTTTGCCGAATTCGTTCCCGTACATCAACGAGCCGACGACGGAAAACATTGAAGGGCGGACGCCGGACAAGTACTTCCTTGACAAAGGGGTCAACGTGCGCGAAGAAATTCGCAAGCGCGAACTCGTGCCGCCGTTTAAGAAAAAAGTGCTCGGGCAAATTATCGCTGAAGTGTTCAAACGGTTCAAAATCACCGAAACATCGAAGATGCTCGACCGCATGAAAGACCTTGGCTTCCAATATTCGACGAAGGCCGGCATCACGATCGGCGTGGCCGATATCGTCGTCCTGCCGGAAAAACAAGAAATTTTGGATGAAGCGCAAGCGAAAGTCGATACGGTTTTGAAGCAGTTCCGCCGCGGCTTAATTACGGACGAAGAGCGGTACGAGCGCGTCATCTCTATCTGGAGCGCGGCGAAAGACAAAATTCAAGACCGGTTGATGAAGTCGCTTGATAAACGCAACCCGATCTTTATGATGAGCGATTCCGGAGCGCGCGGGAACGCGTCGAACTTTACGCAGCTTGCGGGGATGCGCGGTTTGATGGCCAACCCGGCCGGCCGGATCATTGAGCTGCCGATCAAGTCGTCGTTCCGCGAAGGCTTGACGGTGTTGGAATACTTTATCTCGACGCACGGCGCGCGAAAAGGATTGGCGGATACGGCGCTCAAAACGGCCGACTCAGGCTATCTCACGCGCCGCCTTGTCGACGTGGCCCAAGACGTCATCGTCCGCGAAGAAGATTGCGGCACCGACCGCGGCATTTTGGCGCGAGCGCTGACGGATGGCACGGAAGTTGTCGTCAAGCTTGAAGAGCGGCTTGTCGGCCGCTATGCGCACAAAACGGTGCGCCATCCGGAAACGGGCGAAGTGATCGTCCGCAAAGACGAGATGATCACCGAAGATATCGCCAATGAGATCATGAAAGCCGGCATTACGGAAGTATGGATTCGCTCCGTATTCGCCTGCAACACGCGCCATGGCGTCTGCAAAAAATGTTACGGCCGCAACATGGCGACCGGCATGGACGTCGAAGTTGGCGAAGCCGTCGGCATTATCGCCGCTCAGTCGATCGGCGAGCCGGGCACGCAGCTGACAATGCGGACGTTCCATACAGGCGGCGTCGCCGGCGACGATATCACTCAAGGTTTGCCGCGGGTGCAAGAGCTGTTTGAAGCGCGCAACCCGAAAGGGCAAGCGGTCATTTCGGAAATTGACGGCACGGTCATCTCGATTAACAAAACGCGCGACAACCAATATGAAATCGTCGTGCAAAGCGAGGTCGAAACGCGTACGTATGTAGCGCCGTACAACGCGCGGCTGAAAGTCGAAGAAGGTCAGCGCGTCGAACGCGGCCAAGAGCTGACAGAAGGCTCGGTCGACCCGAAACAGTTGTTGCGCGTGCGCGATATTACATCCGTTCAAGAGTACTTGCTTCGTGAAGTGCAAAAAGTGTACCGGATGCAAGGGGTGGAAATCAGCGATAAGCATATCGAGGTCATGGTGCGGCAAATGCTGCGCAAAGTGCGCGTCATCGATGCCGGCGACACCGATGTGCTGCCGGGCACGCTGTTGGATGTCCACCAGTTTACGGATGTCAACGCCAAAGCTTTTCGCGAAGGGAAACGGCCGGCGACGGCCCGCCAGGTGTTGCTCGGCATCACGAAAGCGTCGCTTGAGACGGATTCGTTCTTGTCGGCTGCTTCGTTCCAAGAAACGACGCGCGTCTTGACGGATGCGGCCATCAAAGGAAAACGTGATGAACTGCTTGGCTTGAAGGAAAACGTCATTATCGGCAAACTCGTCCCGGCTGGAACCGGTATGGCCCGCTACCGGAAAGTGAAGCCGGCCGTCAAAAAGGAAACGGCTAGCGACACGGTGTCTTCCAAATAACGCGAACCAAGTGGCCGGCTAAGGCGCTCCTTGGCCGGCCATCATCTAATGAAAAATCCAGTTGACAATCGACAAAGAAAATGGTAGTCTAATAAAGGTGTTCCAACAACCTGGTACTTTGGAGGATATGTTACATGTCTTATGAAAAAGTATTACAGGCTGGAAAAATTGTCATTGGAACCAAACAAACGATAAGGGCTTTAAAGGAAGGGAAAGCAGCGGAAGTGATCGTGGCGGAGGATGCCGACTTGCCGATCATCGAAAAAGTGACCGCCGCCGCCAATGAGGCAAACGTGCCGGTCACAAAAGTCGATTCGATGAAAAAGCTTGGCAAGGCGTGCAAAATCCAAGTCGGTGCGGCCGCGGTGGCGATCCTTCGGTAACGTTTTGCCTTTCTCCCCTAAAACCTTTATTTGCATAAACGATGAACCACCTGGATATGTGGGCTTAAACGATGCATGCGAAAGGAGGATCTTTTCATGCCTACAATCAACCAATTGGTCCGCAAAGGACGCGAGAAAAAAGTCGTTAAATCGAAATCCCCTGCGTTGAACAAAGGGTATAACAGCTTCAAAAAAGAGCAAACGAATGTGTCGTCTCCGCAAAAACGCGGCGTTTGCACGCGTGTCGGCACGATGACGCCGAAAAAACCGAACTCGGCGTTGCGGAAATACGCCCGTGTCCGCTTGACAAATGGGATTGAAGTTACGGCGTACATTCCGGGGATCGGCCATAACTTGCAAGAACACAGCGTTGTGCTCATCCGCGGCGGACGTGTCAAAGACTTGCCGGGGGTACGCTACCATATCATCCGTGGGGCGCTGGATGCTGCAGGCGTAGTGAACCGGATGCAAGGTCGTTCGAAATACGGCGCGAAAAAACCAAAAGTAGCGAAAAAATAATGAAATGAAGAGAATGTTTTCCTGAAGGGAGGAAACACTATGCCACGTAGAGGCCCTGTTGCTAAACGTGACGTACTGCCAGATCCAATTTACAATTCGAAGCTTGTTACCCGTTTGATCAATAAAATTATGATCGACGGCAAAAAATCAAAAGCGCAAAAAATTCTTTACACCGCGTTTGATATTATCCGTGAGCGCACGGGTAAAGATCCAATGGAAGTGTTTGAGCAAGCGTTGAAAAACGTTATGCCGGTGTTGGAAGTGCGCGCTCGCCGCGTTGGTGGGGCGAACTACCAAGTTCCGGTCGAGGTTCGTCCGGACCGCCGCGTTTCTCTCGGTTTGCGCTGGCTCGTGCAATATGCACGTCTTCGCAACGAAAAAACGATGGAAGAGCGCTTGGCAAATGAAATTATGGACGCTGCCAACAACACGGGTGCAGCGGTGAAAAAACGCGAAGATACACATAAAATGGCTGAAGCGAACCGCGCGTTTGCCCATTACCGCTGGTAAGGAGCGTCGCCTAAAGGAAATAGGTGAGGAGGCACTGCGGTTGCCTATTCACCTATCTTCCTATATATTGCGGCCTTTCCGGTCGCGCGTGGGACAACTTCAAAGACAAGGGGATTGCGCCATCGATGGCGGCGCCATCTACTTATATTTCATATTTGAAGGAAGGAGAAAATAACCACTATGGCAAGAGAGTTCTCCTTGGAAAAGACTCGCAACATAGGGATTATGGCGCACATTGACGCCGGGAAAACGACGACGACTGAACGGATCTTGTTCTATACCGGCCGCGTTCATAAAATCGGGGAAGTGCATGAAGGTGCGGCAACGATGGACTGGATGGAACAAGAACAAGAGCGCGGAATTACGATCACGTCGGCGGCGACAACGGCGCAATGGAAAGGCCATCGCATCAACATCATCGACACGCCGGGGCACGTCGACTTTACGGTCGAGGTTGAGCGTTCGTTGCGCGTATTGGACGGGGCCATCACAGTCTTAGACGCGCAATCGGGTGTTGAACCGCAAACGGAAACCGTTTGGCGCCAAGCGACGACATATGGCGTCCCACGGATCGTGTTCGTCAACAAAATGGATAAAATCGGCGCCGATTTCTTGTATTCGGTGAAAACGCTCCATGACCGCCTGCAAGCAAATGCCCATCCGGTGCAACTGCCGATCGGCGCTGAAGATCAATTCTCCGGCATTATCGACTTGGTTGAAATGTGCGCGTACCATTACCATGATGAGCTTGGCAAAAACATTGAGCGCATTGACATTCCGGAAGAATACCGCGATATGGCAGAAGAGTACCATAACAAGCTGATTGAGGCGGTCGCTGAGCTGGACGAAGAATTAATGATGAAATATTTGGAAGGGGAAGAAATCACGACGGAAGAGCTGAAGGCCGCGATCCGCAAAGCGACGATCAGCGTTGAATTCTTCCCGGTCTTCTGCGGTTCGGCATTCAAAAACAAAGGTGTTCAGCTGCTTCTTGACGGCGTTGTCGACTACTTGCCGTCTCCGGTTGACATCCCGGCGATTCGCGGCGTCGTTCCGGATACCGAAGAAGAAGTGACACGTGAAGCAAGCGATGACGCTCCGTTTGCCGCTTTGGCATTTAAAATCATGACTGACCCGTATGTCGGGAAATTGACGTTTATTCGCGTCTACTCTGGAACGCTTGATTCCGGTTCATATGTGATGAACACGACGAAAGGGAAGCGCGAACGGATCGGCCGCTTGTTGCAAATGCACGCGAACCACCGTCAAGAAATTTCGAAAGTCTATGCCGGTGATATTGCCGCAGCGGTAGGTTTAAAAGATACGACGACCGGTGATACTCTATGTGATGAGAAGCATCCTGTCATTTTAGAGTCGATGCAATTCCCAGAACCGGTCATTTCGGTGGCAATCGAGCCGAAGTCGAAAGCCGATCAAGACAAAATGAGCCAAGCGCTGCAAAAATTGCAAGAAGAAGACCCGACTTTCCGCGCTCACACCGACCCGGAAACGGGACAAACGATCATCTCCGGAATGGGCGAGTTGCATCTTGACATCATCGTCGACCGGATGCGCCGCGAGTTCAAAGTCGAAGCGAACGTCGGGGCGCCGCAAGTTGCCTACCGCGAAACGTTCCGCAAATCGGCGCAAGTCGAAGGCAAATTCATCCGTCAATCCGGCGGCCGCGGTCAATACGGCCATGTTTGGATCGAATTCTCGCCGAACGAGCGCGGCAAAGGCTTCGAATTCGAGAACGCCATCGTCGGTGGGGTTGTTCCGAAAGAGTATGTGCCGGCCGTCCAAGCTGGATTGGAAGAAGCGATGCAAAACGGCGTCTTAGCCGGCTATCCGGTTGTCGACATTAAAGCGAAACTGTTTGACGGATCGTACCACGATGTCGACTCGAGCGAAATGGCATTCAAAATCGCTGCTTCCTTGGCATTGAAAAACGCCGCGACGAAGTGCGATCCGGTTCTTTTGGAACCGATCATGAAAGTCGAAGTCGTCATCCCTGAAGAGTACCTCGGTGACATCATGGGCGACATCACGTCCCGTCGCGGCCGCATCGAGGGGATGGAAGCGCGCGGCAACGCCCAAGTCGTCCGGGCGATGGTGCCGTTGGCTGAAATGTTCGGTTATGCGACATCGCTCCGTTCGAACACGCAAGGACGCGGAACGTTCTCGATGGTGTTTGACCACTATGAAGAAGTTCCGAAAAACATCGCCGATGAAATTATCAAAAAAAATAAAGGCGAATAATTGATTTCTCTTGCTAGTTTCGCTATAAATACTTATGTAAGTAAGACTTGGGAACGTTTTGTTCCCAAGCATCCTATACTTACCCAACCATATAAATTCATATCTTACTTTTAAGGAGGATATCTCTCATGGCTAAAGCGAAATTTGAGCGCACGAAACCGCACGTCAACATTGGCACGATCGGCCACGTTGACCACGGGAAAACGACGTTGACAGCTGCGATCACGACGGTTTTGGCGAAACAAGGCAAAGCCGAAGCAAAAGCGTACGACCAAATCGACGCTGCTCCGGAAGAGCGTGAACGCGGGATTACGATTTCGACGGCGCACGTCGAGTATGAAACAGATGCTCGCCACTATGCGCACGTTGACTGCCCGGGCCACGCTGACTACGTCAAAAACATGATCACGGGCGCGGCGCAAATGGACGGCGCGATCCTTGTTGTCTCGGCGGCTGACGGTCCGATGCCGCAAACGCGCGAACACATTCTTCTCTCCCGCCAAGTCGGTGTTCCGTACATCGTTGTATTCTTGAACAAATGCGACATGGTGGACGACGAAGAATTGCTTGAACTTGTTGAAATGGAAGTTCGCGATCTTCTCTCTGAATACGACTTCCCAGGCGATGAAGTGCCGGTCATCAAAGGTTCGGCATTAAAAGCGCTTGAAGGCGACCCGCAATGGGAAGAAAAAATCATTGAACTGATGAATGCGGTTGACGAATACATCCCGACGCCGCAACGTGAAGTGGACAAACCGTTCATGATGCCAATCGAGGACGTCTTCTCGATCACGGGCCGCGGTACGGTTGCAACAGGCCGTGTTGAACGCGGTACGTTGAAAGTTGGCGACCCGGTTGAAATCATCGGTTTGTCGGATGAGCCGAAAACGACGACCGTTACGGGTGTAGAAATGTTCCGCAAACTTCTCGATCAAGCGGAAGCTGGCGACAACATCGGTGCGCTTCTCCGCGGCGTATCTCGTGATGAAGTCGAGCGCGGCCAAGTATTGGCGAAACCTGGTTCGATCACGCCGCACACGAAATTCAAAGCGCAAGTATACGTCCTGACGAAAGAAGAAGGCGGACGCCATACTCCGTTCTTCTCGAACTACCGTCCGCAATTCTACTTCCGTACGACGGACGTAACGGGCATTATCACGCTTCCGGAAGGCGTCGAAATGGTTATGCCTGGCGACAACGTTGAAATGACGGTGGAACTGATCGCCCCGATCGCGATCGAAGAAGGTACGAAATTCTCAATCCGCGAAGGCGGCCGTACGGTCGGCGCTGGCTCTGTATCGGAAATCATCGAGTAATCACGGCAAAAAAGGGTGTCCAGCAATGGACATCCTTTTTTTGATGCCATCTTGACCGTCAGATTGGCGGCTGTGTTGAAAACGGGATGGCGGCTATGTATAATAGAAGAAGTGTGGGAAAAGCAAAGAAATCACTTGCAATCTTGCTTACATACCAGTATAATATCAAATGTTGGTCTTTGACTGCGATGAAGCGGAAGGTTGCTGACACACCCGGCCGCTTTGCCACGGCGGTGTGCAGGAAATTTCCGTGGAGAAGTCTATTTTCAAAATAGGCGAAGAAGGAGGGAAACCAAATGGCAAAAGAAAAAATTCGCATTCGTTTAAAAGCTTACGATCATCGAATTTTAGACCAATCGGCGGAGAAAATTGTGGAAACCGCAAAACGTTCCGGGGCAAAAGTGTCGGGGCCGATCCCGCTGCCGACGGAAAGAACGGTGTATACGATCTTGCGCGCCGTTCATAAGTACAAAGACTCCCGTGAACAATTCGAAATGCGGACGCATAAACGTTTGATCGACATCATCAACCCGACTCCGCAAACGGTTGATTCGTTAATGCGTCTCGATTTGCCGTCGGGCGTTGATATTGAAATTAAACTTTGATCGACTGGGAGGTGTGACACATGACGAAAGGAATCTTAGGAAGAAAGATCGGTATGACGCAAATATTTGCGGAAAATGGCGATTTGATTCCGGTAACCGTCATCCATGCGACGCCGAATGTCGTCCTGCAAAAGAAAACGATCGAAAACGACGGTTACGAAGCGATCCAATTAGGTTTTGAAGATATTAGCGAAAAACGCGCCAATAAACCGCAAATTGGCCATGCTGCCAAAGCTAACACGGCACCTAAGCGCTTCATTCGTGAAATCCGCGGCGCCAACATCGATGAATATGAAGTTGGCCAAGAAGTGAAAGTTGACATTTTCAGCGAAGGCGAAATTGTCGATGTCACGGGCATTTCGAAAGGGAAAGGTTTCCAAGGGGCGATCAAACGCCACGGTCAATCACGTGGACCAATGGCTCACGGTTCCCGTTATCATCGCCGTCCGGGTTCGATGGGGTCCATCGCGCCAAACCGCGTTTTCAAAACGAAAAACTTGCCGGGCCGCATGGGCGGTGAGCGCGTGACGATCCAAAACTTGAAAATCGTGAAAGTGGATCCGGAGCGCAACTTGCTGCTCATTAAAGGCAATGTGCCGGGTCCGAGAAAAGGCTTAGTCATCGTCAAAAGCGCCGTGAAAGCGGCGAAGAAGGCGAAATAACATCCGGCCAAGAAAGGAGGAACTACGTAATGCCAAAAGTAGCATTATACAACCAAAACGGTCAGACGGTCGGCGAAATCGAGTTGAACGACGCCGTTTTTGGGATTGAACCGAATAAGCATGTGTTGTTTGAAGCAGTGATTATGCAACGCGCCTCGATGCGTCAAGGAACGCATAAAACGAAAAACCGCGCTGAAGTGAGCGGCGGCGGCCGCAAGCCATGGCGCCAAAAAGGGACAGGACGCGCCCGTCAAGGTTCGATTCGCGCTCCGCAATGGCGCGGCGGCGGTACGGTCTTTGGTCCAGTTCCGCGCAGCTACAGCTACAAACTTCCGAAAAAAGTTCGCCGTTTAGCGATCAAATCGGCATTGTCTTCGAAAGTGCTCGAAAACGACATCGTTGTATTGGATCAATTGTCGCTTGAAGCACCGAAGACGAAGGAAATGGTCAAAATTTTAAACAATCTCTCAGTGGATCGGAAAGCACTCATTGTGACCGACGAGCTGAATGAGAATGTATATCTGTCGGCGCGCAACATTCCAGGCGTCAAAGTGGTGGCAGCCAACGGCATCAATGTGCTCGATGTGCTCAACCATGACAAACTCGTCATTACGAAGGCGGCCGTGGAGAAAGTAGAGGAGGTGCTTGCATAATGAAAGACCCCCGCGACATTATTAAGCGCCCCATCATCACGGAAAATACAATGAATTTGATCGGGCAAAAAAAATATACGTTTGAGGTCGACGTCAAAGCGAACAAGACGGAAGTGAAAGACGCGGTCGAGAAAATTTTTGGCGTTAAAGTAGCCAAAGTGAACATCATGAACTATAAAGGGAAATTTAAACGCGTCGGCCGCTACAGCGGCTATACGAACCGCCGCCGCAAAGCGATCGTCACGCTGACGCCGGACAGCAAAGAGATCGAACTGTTTGAAGTGTAACATAAACGATGAAGGAGGGACATTCCGATGGCGATCAAGAAGTACAAACCGACATCGAACGGCCGTCGCGGCATGACGGTGCTTGATTTCTCGGAAATTACGACAGATCAGCCGGAAAAATCGCTGCTTGCTCCGTTAAAGAAAAAGGCGGGCCGCAACAATCAAGGGAAAATTACGGTGCGCCATCAAGGCGGCGGCCATAAACGCCAATATCGGATTATCGACTTTAAACGCGACAAAGACGGAATTCCAGGACGCGTTGCTACGATTGAATACGATCCGAACCGTTCTGCCAATATCGCGCTCATCAACTATGCAGACGGTGAAAAACGCTACATTATCGCGCCGAAAAACTTGAAAGTCGGCATGGAAATCATGTCCGGTCCGGATGCGGACATTAAAATCGGCAATGCGCTTCCGCTTGAGAACATCCCAGTCGGTACGCTCGTCCACAATATTGAGCTGAAACCGGGCCGCGGCGGACAATTGGTGCGTGCAGCTGGTACGTCGGCGCAAGTGCTCGGGAAAGAAGGAAAATACGTCATCGTTCGTTTGGCTTCCGGCGAAGTGCGCATGATTTTAGGCAAATGCCGTGCAACGGTTGGTGAAGTCGGCAACGAGCAACACGAACTTGTCAACATCGGGAAAGCAGGACGCGCCCGCTGGTTGGGGATTCGCCCGACAGTTCGCGGTTCGGTTATGAACCCGGTTGACCATCCGCACGGCGGTGGTGAAGGGAAAGCGCCAATCGGACGCAAATCGCCGATGACGCCATGGGGCAAACCGACGCTTGGATACAAAACACGCAAAAAGAAAAACAAATCGGATAAATTCATCATCCGTCGCCGCAAGAAATAATGAACGAGCGCAATTCAGAAGGGAGGTTCACTTATGGGTCGCAGCTTGAAAAAAGGTCCGTTTTGCGATGAGCATTTGATGAAAAAAATCGAAAAACTGAATGCAACAGGGCAAAAACAAGTGATCAAAACGTGGTCTCGCCGTTCGACGATCTTCCCGCAGTTTGTTGGGCATACGATCGCGGTGTACGATGGCCGCAAACATGTTCCGGTCTACATCACGGAAGACATGGTCGGGCACAAACTCGGCGAATTTGCGCCGACGCGCACGTTCCGCGGCCATGCTGGCGATGACAAGAAAACGAAACGGTAATGAGAGGAGGTTCTAGATATGCAAGCCAAAGCTGTTGCAAGAACCGTTCGCATCGCTCCTCGTAAAGCGCGCTTAGTCATTGACTTGATTCGCGGGAAAGAAGTGGGCGAAGCGTTCGCTATTTTGCGCCATACACCAAAAGCAGCTTCCCCGATCATTGAGAAAGTGTTGAAATCAGCAGTCGCCAACGCTGAACACAACTATGACATGGACGTCAACAACTTGGTCATTACTCAAGCGTATGTCGACGAAGGCCCGACGCTGAAACGGTTCCGTCCGCGCGCCATGGGACGGGCAAGCGCCATTAACAAACGCACAAGCCATATTACGATCGTCGTTTCAGAAAAGAAGGAGGGATAATCCGTGGGTCAAAAGGTCAACCCGATCGGTCTGCGCATCGGCATCATTCGTGACTGGGAATCGAGATGGTATGCGGAAAAAGACTATGCAGATCTGTTGCACGAAGACTTGAAAATCCGTGAATACATTAGCAAACGCCTGCAAGACGCGGCCGTCTCCCGCGTGGAGATTGAACGGGCAGCCAACCGCGTCAACGTAACGATCCATACCGCCAAACCGGGCATGGTCATCGGGAAAGGCGGTTCGGAAGTGGAAGCGCTCCGCAAAGCGCTCGCGCAATTGACCGGTAAACGCGTCCATATCAACATTGTAGAAATCAAAAAACCGGACTTGGATGCACGTCTTGTTGCTGAAAATATCGCTCGTCAGCTTGAAAACCGCGTATCGTTCCGCCGGGCGCAAAAACAAGCGATCCAACGTGCGATGCGCGCTGGGGCGAAAGGGATCAAAACGATGGTATCCGGCCGTTTGGGCGGGGCTGACATCGCTCGTTCGGAGCATTACAGCGAAGGGACGGTTCCACTCCATACGCTGCGCGCTGACATTGACTATGGAACAGCAGAAGCCGATACGACGTACGGAAAAATCGGCGTGAAAGTATGGATTTATCGTGGAGAAGTCCTTCCGACCAAGAAAAAAGCTGAGGAAGGAGGAAAATAATCATGTTAATGCCAAAACGCGTCAAATATCGCCGTGAACATCGCGGACGGATGAAAGGCCGGGCGAAAGGCGGCACGGAAGTTCATTTCGGTGAATTTGGGTTGCAAGCATTAGAATCAGCTTGGATTACGAACCGGCAAATCGAAGCAGCCCGTCGGGCGATGACCCGTTACATGAGACGGGGCGGGAAGGTATGGATCCGCATTTTCCCATCCAAACCGTATACGGCAAAACCGCTTGAAGTGCGGATGGGTTCTGGTAAAGGGGCGCCGGAAGGCTGGGTCGCCGTTGTCAAACCAGGCAAAGTGATGTTTGAAGTGGGCGGTGTTTCTGAGGAAGTGGCACGTGAAGCATTGCGTCTCGCTTCTCACAAACTTCCGATCAAATGCAAATTTGTAAAACGTGAAGAAACTGGTGGTGAAGCGTAATGAAAGCGAAAGAAATCCGTGAGTTGACCACTGCCGAGATCGAACAAAAAATTAAAGCGTTGAAGGAAGAATTGTTCAACCTTCGCTTCCAACTGGCCACAGGTCAATTGGAAAACACGGCGCGCATCCGCCAAGTGCGCAAAGACATCGCCCGCATGAAAACGATTATTCGCGAACGTGAGCTCGCTGCCAATAAATAATGTGTTTGAGAGGAGGTTTGTGGAATGAGCCAACGCAATCAACGCAAAGTGTACGTCGGGCGGGTTGTATCGGACAAAATGGACAAAACGATCACCGTGTTGGTCGAAACGTACAAAAAACATCCGCTGTACGGCAAACGCGTGAAATATTCGAAAAAATATAAGGCGCATGATGAACATAACATCGCTAAAGTCGGCGATATCGTGAAAATTATGGAAACTCGCCCGCTGTCGGCCACAAAACGCTTCCGCTTAGTGGAAGTCATTGAAAAAGCGGTTGTTCTGTAATCGTTCTTCACTTAGTTCGGAGAGATAATTCCGAAAGGAGGTTTCGTCGATGATTCAACAAGAATCTCGCTTGAAAGTAGCTGATAACTCTGGTGCACGCGAAGTGCTTGTCATTAAAGTGCTCGGAGGCTCGGGTCGCCGCTATGCGAACATCGGCGACGTCGTTGTGGCGACGGTCAAAGATGCGACACCAGGTGGCGTTGTTAAAAAAGGTCAAGTCGTGAAAGCAGTTGTTGTTCGTACGAAACGCGGGGTGCGCCGTCCGGACGGCTCGTACATCCGCTTTGACGAAAACGCCTGCGTCATCATCCGTGATGACAAAAGCCCGCGCGGCACGCGGATTTTCGGACCGGTTGCCCGTGAATTGCGCGATAAAGACTTCATGAAAATCATTTCTTTAGCTCCGGAAGTTATTTAATGGAACGGAACAGCGTTTCAAGGAGGTGCGAATGCGATGCATGTAAAAAAAGGCGATAAAGTGCAAGTAATCTCCGGCAAAGACAAAGGCAAGCAAGGCGTCATTCTAGCGGCGTTTCCGAAGAAAAACCGCGTCATCGTCGAGGGCGTCAATATTGTGAAAAAGCATGCGAAACCGTCGCAAGCGAACCCGCAAGGCGGCATCATTGAGAAGGAAGCGCCGATCCACGTTTCGAAAGTCATGCCGCTCGACCCGAAAACGGGTGAACCGACGCGCATCGGCTATAAAATTGTCGATGGCAAAAAAGTGCGCTATGCGAAAAAATCCGGCGAGATTTTGGATAAATAACCGTGACGCAGGAAGGGAGGTACTTTTATGAACCGCCTGAAAGAGAAGTATTTAAACGAAGTCGTACCTGCTCTCATGAGCAAGTTCAACTATAAATCGATCATGCAAGTGCCAAAAATCGAAAAAATCGTCATCAACATGGGTGTCGGCGATGCGGTGCAAAACCCGAAAGCATTAGACAGCGCCGTTGAAGAGCTGACGCTGATCGCCGGTCAGCGTCCGGTGGTAACGCGTGCGAAAAAATCGATCGCCGGTTTCCGTCTTCGCCAAGGGATGCCGATCGGTGCGAAAGTGACGCTGCGCGGCGAACGGATGTATGAGTTTCTCGATAAGTTGATTTCGGTCTCGCTTCCGCGCGTGCGCGACTTCCGCGGCGTATCGAAAAAGTCGTTTGACGGCCGCGGCAACTATACGCTCGGCATTAAAGAACAGCTCATTTTCCCTGAGATTGACTACGATAAAGTGAACAAAGTGCGCGGCATGGACATCGTGATCGTCACAACGGCCAACACGGATGAAGAAGCTCGTGAACTGCTGGCGTTGCTCGGCATGCCATTCCAAAAATAATGATCCCATAACGCAAGGGAGGCGAAATCGTGGCTAAAAAATCGATGATCGCGAAACAAAAACGGACGCCGAAGTTTAAAGTGAGAGCGTACACCCGTTGCGAGCGCTGCGGCCGCCCGCACTCGGTCTATCGAAAATTCAAATTGTGCCGTATTTGTTTCCGTGAGCTCGCATACAAAGGTCAACTTCCAGGCATCAAAAAAGCCAGCTGGTAATCAACCCATTGATTGGGAAGGAGGTAAAACATAATGGTGATGACAGATCCAATTGCTGATATGCTGACTCGCATCCGCAATGCGAATATGGTGCGTCACGAAAAGCTCGAAGTCCCGGCTTCGAAAATCAAGCGGGAAATCGCGGAAATTTTAAAGCGCGAAGGGTTTATTCGTGATTATGAATATATCGAAGACAACAAACAAGGCATTCTCCGCATCTTCTTGAAATACGGTCCGAACAACGAACGTGTCATTACCGGGCTGAAACGCATCAGCAAACCGGGGTTGCGCGTTTACGTCAAAGCCCATGAAGTGCCGCGCGTCCTGAACGGCTTAGGGATCGCGATTCTTTCGACATCGCAGGGCATCTTAACAGACAAAGAAGCACGGCAAAAAGGCACGGGCGGCGAAGTAATCGCCTACGTTTGGTAATCTATCTGCTCAAGAATGGAGGTGTTTTTGACATGTCACGTGTCGGCAAAAAACCAATTGAAATTCCTGCCGGTGTCACCGTTACGGTCAACGGCAACACGGTTACGGTCAAAGGGCCGAAAGGGGAGCTGACCCGCACGTTCCATCCAGATATGACGATCACGGTTGAGGGCAATGTCATCACGGTTACGCGTCCAAGCGATGAAAAACATCATCGCGCGCTCCATGGCACGACGCGCAGCTTGCTTGCCAACATGGTCGAAGGCGTTTCGAAAGGTTATGAAAAAGCGCTCGAACTCGTTGGTGTCGGGTACCGGGCGTCGAAACAAGGGAAAAAGCTTGTATTGAGCGTCGGTTATTCTCATCCGGTAGAAATTGAGCCGGAAGAAGGGCTTGAAATTGAAGTGCCATCCCAAACGAAAATCATCGTCAAAGGGGCAGACAAACAGCGCGTCGGCGAACTGGCCGCCAACATTCGCGCGGTTCGTCCGCCAGAGCCGTATAAAGGCAAAGGCATCCGCTACGAAGGTGAGCTTGTGCGCCTGAAAGAAGGCAAAACTGGTAAATAACGCGGCATAGCGAAGCGAAAGGAGTGACATTCGATGATCACGAAAGTGGACCGAAACGCGGTTCGGAAGAAAAGACACGCGCGCATCCGCAAAAAAATCTTCGGCACGGCTGAACGTCCGCGGTTGAGCGTGTTCCGTTCAAATAAACATATTTACGCGCAAATTATCGATGATACAAAATCGTCAACGATCGTCAGCGCCTCGACGTTGGACAAAGAGTTTGGCTTAGATTCGACGAACAACATTGAGGCAGCGAAAAAAGTCGGCGAACTTGTCGCCAAACGTGCATTGGAAAAAGGCATTAAAAAAGTCGTGTTCGACCGTGGCGGGTATTTATATCACGGACGGGTAAAAGCATTGGCAGACGCCGCCCGCGAAGCCGGCTTGGAATTCTAATTACAAAGGAGGGACAACGATGCGTCGTATCGATCCAAACAAACTTGAATTGGAAGAGCGTGTAGTCGCGGTCAACCGTGTAGCAAAAGTCGTAAAAGGCGGACGTCGCCTGCGCTTTTCAGCTCTCGTCGTCGTCGGCGATAAAAACGGCCATGTCGGATTTGGCACCGGAAAAGCACAAGAGGTTCCAGAAGCGATCCGCAAAGCGATTGAAGATGCGAAGAAAAACTTAATTGAAGTGCCGATCGTCGGCACAACGATTCCGCATGAAGTCATCGGCCATTTCGGTGCCGGGGAAATCATTTTGAAACCCGCTTCCGAAGGTACCGGGGTCATCGCTGGGGGTCCGGCGCGTGCTGTATTAGAGCTGGCGGGCATCAGCGACATCTTGTCGAAATCGATCGGTTCAAACACGCCAATCAACATGGTGCGCGCAACGTTTGATGGGCTGAAACAATTAAAACGCGCCGAAGACGTAGCGAGATTGCGCGGCAAAACAGTCGAGGAACTGTTAGGATAAGGAGGGAACGATCATGGCAAAAAAACTGGCGATTACCCTCACGCGCAGCGTGATTGGCCGTCCGGAAGACCAACGCGTTACCGTCAGAACGCTCGGCCTGCGAAAAATGCACCAAACGGTCGTCCACAATGACAATCCTGCAATCCGCGGGATGATCAACAAAGTGGCCCACCTTGTCAATGTCAAAGAAATTGAAGAATAATGAATCATAAGGAGGTGCTTTGCCATGAAACTTCATGAATTGCAACCAGCGCCGGGTTCCCGGAAGAAAGCGGTTCGTGTCGGCCGCGGGATCGGTTCGGGCAACGGCAAAACGTCCGGCCGCGGTCAAAAAGGTCAAAATGCCCGCTCGGGTGGAGGAGTTCGTCTTGGGTTTGAAGGCGGTCAAACTCCGCTGTTCCGCCGTTTGCCGAAGCGCGGCTTCACGAACATCAACCGGAAAGAATATGCAGTCGTGAACTTGGAAAAACTGAACCGTTTTGAAGACGGAACGGAAGTAACGCCGGAATTGCTCCTTGAAACGGGCGTCATCAGCAAGTTGAAATCGGGTGTGAAAATTTTAGGCAAAGGCCAAATCGAGAAAAAACTGACGGTTAAAGCGCATAAGTTCTCAGCATCGGCGAAAGAGGCCATTGAAGCGGCTGGCGGTAAAACTGAGGTGATTTAATGTTTCGGACAATCTCCAACTTTATGCGCGTCAGTGATATTCGAAACAAAATTATTTTCACTCTTCTTATGTTGATCGTGTTCCGCATTGGAACGTTCATCCCTGTTCCAGGCGTGAACGCGGATGTGTTAAAACTGCAAGATGAATTAAATGCGTTCGGCGTCCTGAACATTTTTGGCGGCGGGGCGCTGCAAAACTTTTCGATTTTTGCCATGGGAGTTATGCCCTATATCACGGCATCGATTATCGTCCAGCTGCTGCAAATGGACGTTGTTCCCAAATTTACGGAGTGGTCGAAGCAAGGCGAGGTAGGCCGGCGTAAATTAGCTCAGTTTACCCGCTATTTCACGGTCGTGCTCGGGTTTATCCAAGCCATCGGCATGTCGTACGGCTTTAACAACTTGGCTGGCGGGATGCTCATTCGAAATCCGGGCATCGGCACGTATTTGTTGATCGCGGTTGTCTTGACCGCCGGCACCGCATTTTTAATGTGGCTCGGCGAACAGATCACCGCGAAAGGCGTGGGCAATGGCATTTCGATCATTATTTTCGCCGGGATTGTCTCAGGCATTCCGACGGTCTTGAACCAAATTTACGCCCAACAGTTTGAAAATGTCGGGGAAGATGTGTTTTTGCGCATCGTCCGGCTCCTGCTTGTGGCGTTGGCGGTCGTTGCCGTCATCGTTGGTGTCATTTACATCCAGCAGGCGTTCCGGAAAATTCCGATTCAATACGCAAAGCGGCTTGAGGGCCGAAGCCCGGTGGGCGGCCACTCGACTCATTTGCCGCTCAAAGTGAACCCAGCGGGAGTCATTCCGGTCATTTTCGCTGTATCGTTTTTGATTGCACCACCGACCATTGCATCGTTTTTTGGCACGAATGATGTAACATTGTGGATTCGCCGAACGTTTGATTATACGCACCCGGTTGGGATGATCATTTACGTCGTGCTCATCATCGCGTTTACGTACTTTTATGCGTTTGTTCAAGTCAATCCGGAGCAGATGGCGGACAACTTGAAAAAACAAGGCGGCTACATCCCAGGTATTCGCCCTGGGAAAAACACACAAGAGTACGTGACGAGAATTTTATACCGGCTGACGCTGGTCGGATCAATCTTTTTGGCGGTTGTCGCTGTGCTGCCGGTGTTCTTTGTGAACTTTGCCAACTTGCCGTCTTCCGCACGAATCGGCGGTACGAGCTTGCTTATTGTCGTCGGCGTGGCGCTTGAGACGATGAAGCAGCTTGAGAGCCAGCTGGTGAAACGCCATTACCGTGGATTCATCAAATAAAGAAGGCAAGAACGGACGTCCCTTGCCGATAGGGGGAGTTAGGATGAATTTAGTGCTGATGGGGCTGCCGGGTGCCGGCAAAGGCACGCAGGCCGGGAAAATTGTCGAGGCTTACGGAATTCCGCATATTTCAACGGGAGATATGTTTCGAGCGGCGATCAAAGAAGGGACGCCGTTAGGGTTGCAGGCAAAGCAGTATATGGACCGCGGTGATCTTGTGCCGGATGAGGTGACGATCGGCATCGTCCGCGAACGGCTGAGCAAAGAGGATTGCCAAAATGGTTTTTTGCTCGATGGATTCCCGCGCACGGTCGCCCAAGCAGAAGCGCTTGAGAGGTTGCTTTCGGAAATCGGGCGCAAGCTTGACTATGTCATCCATATCGACGTTCGCCAAGAGGTCTTAATGGAGCGCCTGACCGGCAGACGTATTTGCCGCAACTGCGGAGCAACGTACCATCTCGTTTTTCATCCGCCGGCGAAACCGGGCGTATGCGATAAATGCGGTGGCGATCTGTACCAGCGCCCCGATGATAATGAAGCAACGGTGGCCAATCGGCTTGAGGTGAATATGAAACAAATGAAGCCGCTCCTCGATTTTTACGAGCAAAAAGGCTATTTGCGCCACATTAACGGCGAACAGGAAATGGAAAAGGTGTTTGCTGATATTTGTGAAGTGCTCGGGGGACTTGCTCGATGATTCGTTGCAAAACCGCGCAGGAAATTGCTTTGATGCGCGAGGCGGGAAAAATCGTTTCCCTTACATTGAAAGAATTGCAAAAGCACATTCGTCCCGGGATCACAACAAAGGAACTGGACGCCATCGCGGAGGAAGTGATTCGTTCCCATGGCGCCATTCCGTCGTTTAAAGGGTATCAAGGGTTTCCAGGGAGCATTTGCGCCTCGGTGAATGAAGAGCTTGTGCACGGGATTCCCAGCAGCCGCGCATTGCGGGAAGGCGATATTATTACGATCGATGTCGGCGCGCAGTATGAAGGCTATCACGCCGACTCGGCCTGGACGTATCCGGTCGGGGAGATCGACGCCGAGACGAAACGGTTGCTTGACGTGACAGAGCAATCGCTGTACGTCGGGCTCGCCGAGGCAAAACCGGGCGCTCGTTTAACGAACATCTCCCATGCGATTCAAACGTATGTCGAAGCGCATCACTTTTCCGTTGTTCGCGAGTATGTCGGGCATGGAATTGGTCAACACTTACATGAAGACCCACAAATCCCACATTATGGGCCGCCGAACAAAGGCCCGATTTTGCGGCCAGGGATGGCGCTGTGCATCGAACCGATGGTCAATGCCGGCAGCCGTTACGTGAAAACGTTGGCCGACGATTGGACCGTCGTCACGGCCGATGGAAAACGGTGCGCCCATTTCGAACATACGATTGTCATTACAGAAGATGGCTGCGAAATTTTAACACATTGTGGAAATGAGTCTCCCACTTCATAAGTGGGAAGGGGTAAACGTCTTCTCGATCATCATGGATATCACGTTCGGTTTTGCGTAACACAATGTTACTCATTCGAAGGAGGGAGAGCCGCTCGATGGCGAAAGATGATGTAATTGAAGTGGAAGGCACCGTCATCGAAACATTGCCAAATGCGATGTTTCGTGTAGAATTAGAAAATGGGCACACGGTGTTGGCTCATGTATCCGGCAAGATCCGCATGCATTTCATTCGCATTTTGCCTGGCGACCGGGTGACGGTGGAGCTGTCGCCGTATGATTTGACGCGTGGACGGATCACGTATCGATATAAATAAAGGAATGCACTCCGTTCAATTAGGGAGGTAAACAACATGAAAGTAAGACCATCTGTCAAACCGATTTGCGAAAAGTGCAAAGTTATTCGCAGACGCGGCAAAGTTATGATCATTTGTGAAAATCCGAAGCATAAACAACGCCAAGGGTAATTTTCAAGGAGGTGTATCATATGGCACGCATTGCAGGTGTCGATATTCCGCGTGATAAACGGGTAGTCATTTCGTTAACATACATTTATGGGATCGGCAAACCGACAGCACAAAAAATCTTAAAAGAAGCCGGCGTATCGGAAGACACACGCGTTCGCGACTTAACGGAAGAAGAGCTTGGCCGCATTCGTGAAATCGTCGGCCGCTTAAAAGTGGAAGGCGATTTGCGGCGTGAAGTATCGTTAAATATTAAACGGTTGATGGAGATCGGCTGCTATCGTGGTCTTCGCCATCGCCGCGGATTGCCGGTTCGCGGCCAAAACACGAAAAACAATGCCCGCACGCGCAAAGGTCCGCGCCGCACGGTAGCGAACAAGAAAAAATAATCACGCAAAGGAGGTCATTTGACGAATGGCACGCAGAACAAACACTCGTAAACGCCGGGTAAGAAAAAATATTGATACAGGCATCGCCCATATCCGTTCAACGTTCAACAACACGATCGTGACGATTACGGATGTTCATGGCAACGCCATTGCTTGGGCGAGCGCTGGTTCGCTGGGGTTCAAAGGTTCGCGCAAATCAACGCCGTTTGCGGCGCAAATGGCGGCTGAAGCAGCAGCGAAAGCGTCGATGGAGCATGGCATGAAAACGGTCGAAGTGAACGTCAAAGGTCCGGGGGCTGGCCGCGAGGCAGCGATCCGTGCATTGCAAGCAGCCGGGTTGGAAATTACGGCGATCAAAGACGTCACTCCAATCCCGCACAATGGATGCCGTCCGCCAAAACGTCGCCGTGTGTAACGCCCCTGTATAGAATTTGCACCATTGTCAATAATGGGATATGATAAAGACCATGGCAGGCAAGCGTAAAGAGAGATTCATGGGGGAATGTTGTTAGGCGTGTACCGTTTGATCGGGGTCTCGACGTTTTGAAGGAGGGTATAATAATCGATGATTGAAATTGAAAAGCCGAAAATTGAAACGGTCGAACTGAGCGAAGATGCCAAATATGGCAAATTCGTCGTCGAACCGCTTGAGCGTGGATATGGTACAACCTTAGGGAACTCCTTGCGTCGTATCCTATTGTCTTCACTCCCTGGTGCAGCTGTAACATCGGTGCAAATCGACGGCGTCTTGCATGAGTTTTCAACGATTGACGGCGTCGTTGAAGATGTGACAGCCATCATTTTGAATATCAAAAAACTAGCGTTGAAAATTTATTCAGACGAAGAGAAAACGTTGGAGATTGATGTGCAGGGTGAAGGAGTTGTCACGGCTGCCGATATCACTCACGACAGCGATGTAGAAATTTTAAACCCGGACCTTCATATCGCGACGCTGGCGGAAGGCGGCCGCCTGCGCATGCGCATGACTGCCAAGCGGGGGCGCGGATATGTTCCTGCTGAGGCGAATAAGCGCGAAGACCAGCCCATCGGCGTCATTCCGATCGATTCCATTTATACGCCGGTCTCCCGAGTTTCCTATCAAGTCGAGAATACAAGGGTCGGCCAAGTGACGGACTATGACAAGCTGACCATTGATGTGTGGACGGATGGAAGCATTGGGCCGAAAGAGGCCATTTCCCTTGGAGCGAAAATTTTAACGGAGCACTTGAACATTTTTGTCGGCTTGACGGATGAGGCGCAAAATGCGGAGATCATGGTCGAGAAAGAGGACGATCAAAAAGAAAAAGTGCTCGAAATGACGATCGAGGAACTCGATCTTTCGGTTCGTTCCTACAATTGCTTGAAGCGGGCCGGCATCAACACTGTTCAAGAACTGACGCAAAAAACGGAAGAAGATATGATGAAAGTGCGCAACCTCGGCCGCAAGTCGCTTGAGGAAGTAAAAGCGAAACTGGCTGAGCTTGGCCTCAGCCTGCGCAAAGACGACTAAGTGCCGGCCTCCGCCGGCAAGCCGGAAACACACTTTCACCATATTGCTTTGATGATGGCCACCATGAGGAACACATCACTTTAAAAGGGAGGGACATTTGATGTCGTACAGAAAATTAGGACGCACGACTTCGCAACGAAAAGCACTGCTTCGCGACTTGGCAACAGACTTAATCATCAACGAACGCATTGAAACGACGGAAGCGCGGGCGAAAGAACTGCGCTCGGTCATGGAAAAAATGATTACGCTCGGCAAACGCGGCGATTTGCATGCCCGCCGCCAAGCAGCGGCATTCATCCGCAAGGAGGTCGCCAACAGCGAAACCGGCCAGGATGCGTTGCAAAAGCTGTTCAGCGACATTGCGCCGCGCTACCAAGATCGCCAAGGCGGCTATACGCGCATTATGAAACTTGGTCCTCGCCGCGGTGACGGGGCGCCGATGGTCATTATTGAACTCGTGTAACGGTTTCATTTCAACAAGGGCGAGACAGTTTCGTTTGAACTGGATCTATGCCCTTTTTTTTGTTTACCATCATTTAGCAGGCTGCGTTTGCAACGCGGCGAAGCAAGGGGAAACGATCATGGCCGAACCAATCTTGTCGATCGAGGGAGTGTCCTTTCGCTATCCAAATCAATCCGACTATGCGGTGCAAAACGTCAGCTTCACGGCCGAGCGCGGGGAGTGGTTAGCGATCGTCGGCCATAACGGATCCGGCAAATCGACCATCGCTCGGATGCTGATCGGCTTGCTTCGGCCGGAGCGGGGCGCCATTCGCTTGTTTGGACGCCTTTTGAACGACGCAACCGTTTGGGAGGTGCGCCGCCGCGTCGGCCTTGTGTTCCAGAACCCGGACAACCAGTTTGTCGGTGCGACCGTGGAAGACGACATCGCTTTTGCCCTTGAAAACAACGGCATTCCGCGCTTGGAAATGGTCGAGCGCATTCGCGAGGCCATTCGCCAAGTCCATATGGAGCCGTTTCTCCATTATGAGCCGCACCGGTTGTCTGGGGGGCAAAAACAGCGCGTCGCCATCGCTGGCATTTTGGCGCTCCGCCCCGATATGATCATTTTGGACGAAGCGACATCGATGCTTGACCCGCGTGGAAGGGAAGAAGTGCTTGAGACGGTGCGCCGCCTGAACCGCCAGCAGCGCATTACCGTCTTGTCAATTACCCATGATTTGGAAGAGGCAGCGAAGGCGGACCGTCTCATTGTGATGAACAAAGGCGAAGTGATGGCAGAAGGGACGCCGGAGCAAATCTTTCGGCTCGGAAGCAAGCTCGAGCGCATCGGTCTTGATTTGCCGTTTGCCGTGAAAATGGGCAGTCGCTTGCGGGAACAAGGCATTCCGCTTCGGATTGGGTATTTTACGACAGAGGAGTTGGTCGAGGAGCTATGGACATTGTATTCGAAAAAGTAGAGCATGTGTACAACGCCCGTTCACCGCTTGCCCGTCGGGCGCTCTATGATGTCAATGTCGCCATCCGAAGCGGGGCGTACGTTGCCGTGGTTGGGCATACGGGCTCAGGAAAATCGACCCTCCTTCAGCATTTAAACGGGTTGCTGCAGCCGACAAGCGGCGCGGTGAAGATCGGCGAAGAGACGATCACGAGCCATAAGCGGCCAAAGCAGCTGAAACCGCTGCGCAAAAAGGTCGGGGTCGTCTTCCAGTTCCCGGAGCACCAGTTGTTTGAAGAAACGGTGGAGAAAGATATTTGTTTTGGCCCGCTCAATTTTGGCGTGCCGGAAGACGAGGCGAAGCGGAAGGCGCGGGAGCTCATTAAGCTCGTCGGATTGAGTGAAGACGTATTGGCGAAATCGCCGTTTGATTTGAGCGGAGGGCAAATGCGGCGCGTCGCCATCGCCGGCGTGCTCGCGCTTGAACCAGAAGTGCTCGTGCTCGATGAACCGACCGCGGGCCTTGATCCGCGCGGGCGCAAAGAGATGATGGAGATGTTTTATCGCCTCCATCGTGAGAAGCAGTTGACAACCGTTCTCGTCACCCACAGCATGGAAGATGCAGCTCGGTACGCTGATGAAATCATCGTCATGCATGAAGGAACGGTATGGGGCCACGGAACGCCGGAAGAGATGTTTCGCGACGCTGACAAACTGGCTGCCATCGGTTTGAGTGTGCCGGAAACGGTCAAATTGAAACAGCAGCTCGAAAAGCGGTTCGGCGTTGTCATTCCGTCGCCATGCTTGACGTTGGAACAGACAGCGGAAGCCATCCAGCAATTGTTCGCCAAAGGTGAGCGTCCATGACTAATCATTTGATTATCGGGCAATATGTGCCTGGTCATTCCGTCATTCATCGCTTAGATCCACGCGCCAAACTATTGATCGTGTTTGCTTACGTCCTGATCGTCTTTTTGGCGAACAATGCGGCGACGTATGCACTGCTGTCGCTGTTTGCGTTTGCCTTTGCAGCGCTGTCTCGCATCCCGTTTTCGTTCATTGCCCGCGGCTTGAAACCGATTTTATGGGTCGTTTTGTTTACATTGCTGTTGCATCTATTCATGACGAAAGAAGGAGACGTCATCTACCAAATCGGTGCGCTCTCTGTATATGAAGGCGGCATCAAGCAAGGGGTCTTTATTTCCCTAAGGTTTTTGCTCCTTGTATTGATGACGACGATGTTGACGTTGACGACGACGCCGATTGAAGTGACCGACGGCGTCGAAAGTTTGCTTGGGCCGCTCAAAAAGATGCGCGTTCCTGTCCATGAGCTCGCCTTGATGATGGCCATTTCGCTTCGATTCATTCCAACATTGATGGAAGAGACGGAAAAAATTATGAAAGCACAGGCGGCTCGTGGTGTTGATTTTTCTGGCGGCCGTTTTTCCGAACGGATGAAAGCCATTGTCTCACTGCTTGTGCCCCTGTTTATCAGCTCGTTCAAACGAGCCGATGAGCTGGCGACAGCCATGGAGGCGCGCGGCTACCGCGGCGGGGAAGGGCGGACGAAATTCCGCCAGCTCGCTTGGAAGCCGGTGGACACCGTGTTTTTAGCGGCCGTGGCGTTGCTTTTTGCATTGCTTTGTCTATTACGCTCATAGCGGAGGAAGGCCATGACAACACGGATCAAATGCATCATTGCCTATGATGGCACCCACTTTTCCGGCTACCAAATCCAGCCGGGAAAGCGGACGGTGCAAGGCGAGTTTGAGGAAGTGCTTCGGCGGATGCATAAAGGGACAAAAGTGCGTGTGGCGGCTTCCGGAAGGACGGATGCCGGCGTTCATGCCTATGGCCAAGTGATCCACTTTGATACGCCGCTTTCCCTTTCCTCGGAGCAGTGGAAAAAGGCGTTGAACGCCCAGCTGCCGGATGATATCGTCGTTCGCTTTGTACAGGAGGCCGATGCAGACTTCCACGCCCGTTTTTCGGCGAAAGCGAAAGAATACCGCTATAAAGTATGGACGGCTGCCGAGCGCGACGTGTTTCGCCGCCATTATTGCGCATGGCATCCATATTCGCTTCATATCAGCGCGATGAACGAGGCGCTTGGTTTGCTTCATGGAACGCACGATTTTACAAGCTTTTGTTCCGCCAAAACGTCGATCGAAGACCGGGTGCGCACCATGTATCGGGCTGAAGTGAAGGCCGACGGCCCGATGCTCGAGTTTCGGTTTGTCGGCAGCGGCTTTTTGTACAACATGGTGCGCATTATCGTTGGCACGGTGTTGGAGATCGGCCAAGGGAAGCGTTCTCCCGCCGACATTTCGATGTTGCTTGCGGCGAAAGATCGGCGCCTCGCTGGTCCAACCGCGCCGGCCGAAGGGCTGTATTTATGGCGCGTATACTATGAGGATGAATGTTTGGACCACTCATTGGCGGATGGCTGATGGTTTTCCCCGGCTTTTTAACATCTTTCCGAAAGAAGTCCCTCACTTCGAAACGAAGTGAAAGTGGGAGATGAATTTCGGTTAGGTATAGGTGTGAGTAAAATATTTGTGGGTGACATTCCGAAATGATCCCCGACGAGGGTTGCGAACTTTTGTTCGCGACGCTCGTCGGGGCCACCAAGCGAA
>NZ_JAEIGB010000020.1:0-53713 GCF_022341265.1 Geobacillus sp. YHL | reverse complement strand
GAAAGTTGATTGGCTTTTTGCTTCAGCCGCAGCACCAAAGGCGCTAAACGACCTCCGCTTTTCGTCGCGCTTCGTTTCGTTCAGTTTTCAAGGAACGAGACCTCTTCTTGAACTTGCTTCGTTGCAGTCTTGCGCCGAGGAACCCAATTCCCCCGAATTCACTAGAAGACACAGGCGCAAAGTTGCTGCATTGAAACAACTTCTCTGCTGGTTTTCGTCGAAGAATCCCGCTTCTCTCCATTCACTTGCAGGACACAAGGTTGCTACTTTAGTTTGCTTCTCTGTAATCCTACCGAGGAACCTCACGTCTTCAAATTCCCTTGCAAGCGGCAGGCACAGACATAAAGCAACAGTGGAGCCTATCGGGATCGAACCGATGACCTCCTGCGTGCAAAGCAGGCGCTCTCCCAGCTGAGCTAAGGCCCCATATATCCGCTATCGGGAAGACAGGATTTGAACCTGCGACCCCATGGTCCCAAACCATGTGCTCTGCCAAACTGAGCTACTTCCCGCCAACGCGCTCGAGAGGATTCGAACCCCTAACCTTCTGATCCGTAGTCAGATGCTCTATCCAATTGAGCTACGAGCGCAAGTGCCGAGGGCCGGACTCGAACCGGCACGGTAGTGACCTACCCCAGGATTTTAAGTCCTGTGCGTCTGCCAATTCCGCCACCCCGGCTAAATGGGCAAATAAATGGAGCGGAAGACGGGACTCGAACCCGCGACCCCCACCTTGGCAAGGTGGTGTTCTACCGCTGAACTACTTCCGCTCGAATCAACATGCGGGTGAAGGGACTCGAACCCCCACGCCCGTAAAGGGCACTAGACCCTGAATCTAGCGCGTCTGCCAATTCCGCCACACCCGCAAATCAATTGTGGTGAGCCATGGAGGACTCGAACCTCCGACCCTCTGATTAAAAGTCAGATGCTCTACCTACTGAGCTAATGGCTCATGAGTTGGGTATACACTCACAGTGAACGATGTCCCTTCCTCTACTAGCATATTCGAAGATGCAGGATGCGTCGGGACAACTCGCAGCAAACTCAATGATGCAAAGCTCGTTGCTCTACCTACTGAGCTAATGGCTCATGGTTAGGATAACACTCTACAGCTTCGTTTCACTCTACCTGCCTCTTCCTCTCCCAGCCGATTCAAAGATGCCAAGTGCGTCGAGGCAACTCGAAGCAAACTCGAAGATGCAGCGCTCGTTACTGAGCTAATGGCTCATAGTCAAGTATACACTCACAATGAACGATGTCCCTTCCTCTGCTAGCATATTCGAAGATGTTGGATGCGTCGGGACAACTCGAAGTAGATTCAAAGATGTAATACTCGTCACTGAACTAATGGCTCATAATAGGTGATGGTGGAGGATGACGGGATCGAACCGCCGACCCCTTGCTTGTAAGGCAAGTGCTCTCCCAGCTGAGCTAATCCTCCACGGGATTGCCTAGCGACGACCTACTCTTGCAGGGGCGCTGGCCCCAACTACCATCGGCGCTGGAGGGCTTAACTTCCGTGTTCGGGATGGGAACGGGTGTTTCCCCTCCGCTATCATCACTAGACAATCAACAGACAAGTCATATTATAATTAAATTTATTTATTTGTCAATAGGCCCTTGTTTTTGATTAGTGCTGTCATTTCAACGTGCTATCATAATATAACACGTTGGGAGTGGTTTGTCAACTCGACTTCCTGTGTTTGTTTTTCAACAAAACAACGACAACTATTTTTACATAAATGAAAAGCCCCCTGCTGCTTGTCTTTGCAGGGAGCGATCAAATTTATTTATGACGCATTTGCGGGAAAAGCAACACGTCGCGGATCGACGGCGAGTTCGTCAGCAGCATGACCAGACGGTCGACGCCGATGCCAAGCCCGCCTGTTGGCGGCATGCCGTACTCGAGCGCTTCAAGGAAGTCTTCGTCCATTTCATGTGCTTCATCGTTTCCTTGTTCACGCTCTTTCAGCTGCGCCTCAAAGCGTTGGCGCTGATCGATCGGATCATTCAATTCGGTAAAGGCGTTGGCATGTTCGCGCCCGACGATAAACAGCTCAAATCGGTCGGTAAAACGCGGGTCGTCCGGATTTTTCTTGGCCAACGGTGAAATTTCAACCGGATGGCCATAAATGAACGTCGGCTGAATGAGGTGAGACTCGACTTTTTGTTCAAAAAATTCGTTGACAATATGGCCAAACGTCATATGTGGAGCAACTTCCACTCCATGTTCTTTCGCCAGCTCCCGCGCCTCTTCGTCGCTCATCTGCCGCCAGAAGTCGACGCCGACATATTCCTTGATCGCATCGACCATATGGAGGCGCCGCCATTCAGGCGTCAAGTCGACAAGATGTTCGCCGTACTGGATTTTTGTTGTGCCAAGCACTTCCGTGGCAATATGAGCGATCAAGTTCTCCGTTAATTTCATGATATCGCGGAAGTCGGCATACGCCTCGTACAATTCGAGCATCGTAAACTCCGGGTTATGGCGGGTGGAAATGCCTTCATTCCGGAAAACGCGCCCGATTTCATACACTTTTTCCAAGCCGCCGACGATGAGCCGTTTCAAATGCAGCTCGATGGCGATTCGCATATAAAGGGGCATATCCAATGCGTTATGATGCGTAATGAACGGGCGCGCCGCAGCGCCGCCAGCAACGGCGTGCATCATCGGCGTTTCAACTTCCAAATAGCCGTGGCTGTCGAGATACCGCCGCATCGATTGGATGATGAAACTGCGGGTGATGAACGTCTTTTTGCTCTCCGGATTCATAATTAAATCGAGATAACGCTGGCGATAGCGTTGCTCTATGTCTTTCAAACCATGGTATTTTTCCGGCAGCGGACGCAGCGCTTTCGTCAAAAATTCGTACGACGACACTTTGATGGAAAGTTCACCAACTTTTGTTTTAAACATTGTGCCGCGCACGCCGACGATATCGCCAAGGTCAGAGATTTTAAACAGTTCGTACTGCTGTTCGCCAACATCGTCTTGACGGACGTAAATTTGAATCTGCCCGGTGACATCCTGGATATGGGCGAACCCGGCTTTTCCTTTGCCGCGCTTTGTCATGATGCGGCCGGCGACGGCGACTTCAATTTGCTTTTCTTCAAGTTCCTCTTTCGACAAATCGCCGTACAGTTCGAACAGTTCTTGCGCTTTATGAGTGCGCTCGAACCGTTTGCCAAACGGGTCGACACCCAATTCCTCAATTTTTTTCAGCTTTTCCCTGCGGACGCGCAGTTGGTCGTTCAATTCTTCATGGCTCATACCTCATTCACTCCATTTAGCGATTTTTTACGAAAAATACTGCCAGCACCCGCTGGCAGTCTTCCGCTGCATGAACGTCATCTCCGTTGTTTAAACGGCTTCGGCGTTCGCCGCTGCTTGGACTTCCGCTTCCTCCGCCACGCGAAGCAACAGTGCGGCCAGTTCGTCCCGCGTTTCACATTCATTGATGGCGTTCCGGATTTTCGCTGCGCCGCGAATGCCTTTTAAATACCAAGCAGCGTGTTTACGCATTTCTTTGACGGCGATATACTCGCCTTTTAAGGCAATTAATCGGTCTAAATGCAGCAGGCAGACATCGATTTTTTCCCTCGGCGTTGGTTCCGGGATGAGCTCTCCAGTTTCTAAATAACGGACAGTGCGATAGATCATCCAAGGGTTTCCAAGCGCCGCCCGTCCGATCATGACGCCGTCGACCCCTGTTTCTTCAAGCATCCGCTTTGCATCTTGAGGCGTTTTGACATCTCCGTTGCCGATAACCGGGATGTTGACGGCTTCTTTCACTTGCTTGATGATGTTCCAGTCCGCTTTTCCTTCATACATTTGCACCCTTGTCCGTCCGTGGACGGCGACGGCCTTCCCGCCGGCGCGCTCAACGGCTTGAGCGTTTTCGACGGCGTAAATGTGCTTTTCATCCCAACCGATCCGCATTTTCACCGTGACCGGTTTTTCAACGGCATCGACGATCGCGGCAACGACATCATAGATTTTATTCGGGTCAAGCAGCCATTTCGCTCCAGCGTCGCAATTCGTAATTTTCGGCACTGGGCAACCCATGTTGATGTCGATGATATCTGCATTCGTATTTTTATCGACAAATTTCGCCGCTTTGACGAGCGTTTCTTTCTCGCCGCCGAAAATTTGCAAGCTGATCGGCTTTTCCCGTTCATCAATATATAACATGTTTAACGTCTTTTCGTTGTTGTATACGATTCCTTTGTCGCTTACCATCTCGGCGCATACAAGCCCGGCGCCGAATTCTTTGACGGTCAGGCGGAACGCGGAGTTGCATACGCCTGCCATCGGAGCGAGCACGACGCGGTTTTTAATTTCGACATCGCCAATGCGAAACATCGCAGATGCCTCCTTTCTACTTGTTCGATTCGAGTTTCGGCGGCGCCAGTTCTTCCACCGATATATTCAGCCGTTCGGCGATTTGTCCAACGAGCGAATCGGACGGCATCCGGTTCCCCCGTTCAATTTCACCAAGGATCGATACGGAAATGCCTAGTTCTTTCGCCAGTCTTTCTTGCGTATATCCTTTCAACTTTCGAAAAGCGCGAATACGTCTTCCCCATCTTTCCGCTTCCATACATGAACTCCTTTTTTGTCAGGTAGTCGGCCAATGATGTCGATTAACGGCTCGGAAAGGTTCGGTATTGCCACGTGGGAGTTGACTTCAAACAACGGGATGAGCACGAACGCCCGCTCCGCCATGCGCGGATGCGGGATCGTCAGCTGCTCTGTTTCAATATTTTCATGATTATACAGCAAAATGTCAAGGTCTAACGTCCGTGGTCCCCAGCGAATTTCCCTTTTTCTTCCAAGTTGTCGTTCGATTTGCTGGGTCACGTCAAGCAAGGCAAACGGCGACAACGTGGTCGCCACCTCGATCACCATGTTTAAAAACTTGCCTTGGTTGACATAGCCGACCGGATCGGTTTCATAAATCGATGAGCTCGATGTGATCAAAATTTCCTGATGATGATGGAGCGCTTCAATGGCAGAACGCAAATAGGAAACACGATCTCCGAGGTTGGAGCCTAAAGCGAGATATGCGATGTTTTCCATTTAACGACCCCTATTAATTTCGACTGCGACATGTTGATAATGGCCGCGAATCGGCGGATTCGGCTTCGTCACTTTGACAATGCAGCGCTCGACAACAGGAAAGGCAGCGAGCAAGTCGGCGGCGATCGCTTCAGCGACCGCCTCGATCAAGGCGAACGTCCGCTCCTCAACGATCGCCCGGCAGCGCTCGTACACATCGGCGTAGTTGACGGTATACTCAAGACAATCGCTCCGCCCGGCGGGCTGCAAGTCGAGCTCCAACGTCACATCGACCAAAAATCGCTGGCCAAGGATGTTTTCTTCGCGAAACACCCCGTGGTAGCCGTAAAACTCCATGCCTTGCACATAAATTTTATCGATGACCGCTCTCTCCCTTCCCAAGCATAGCATCCATCATTTTGGCCATGCGGGCAATCGGCAATACATCATGGACTCGGACGATGTGCACCCCTTTCATGATGCCGAGACAAACGGTCGCCCCCGTTCCTTCGACCCGCTCCTCAACCGGCACATCGAGCACATGGCCGATAAACCGTTTGCGCGATGTGCCAAGCAAAAGTGGGTATCCCAAAGCAGCAAACTCATCGAGACGCCGCATCACTTCCAGGTTATGTTCAACCGTTTTGGCAAATCCGATCCCCGGATCTACAATAATGTTTTCCTCTTTTACTCCCGCCTGTTTGACAATACGGATGCTCTCCTTCAAGTCGGCGATCATGTCGGAAATGAGATCGCGGTATGCCATATCGTGACGGTTGTGCATTAAAATGATCGGCACTCCGTACGAAGCGGCGACGTGGGCCATATCCGGATCGGCTTTGGCGCCCCAAACGTCGTTGATGATATGCGCTCCCGCTTCAATGGCCTGCCTTGCGACCTCGGCTTTATACGTGTCGACGGAAATCGGCACGTCCACCGCATCGGCGATCGCTTTGACTGCCGGAATGACGCGCCGTAGCTCTTCATCAAGCGGCACTGGATCCGCCCCCGGACGAGTTGATTCACCGCCGATGTCAATGATGTCTGCTCCTTCCGCCACGAGCCGCTTCGCGTGCTTGACCGCGTTTTCCACGTCGTAAAACCGGCCGCCGTCGGAAAACGAATCGGGCGTGACGTTGACAATGCCCATGATCAACGTTTTTTTGTTTAAGTCAAGCTCATGCCCGCGGCATTGAAGCCGAAGAGGGCGCATCGATGTTGTCATCAGTCGTTCATCCTTTCTGCCAATTCGTTCCTCGTCCATAACCGATGGGTCAAGCGTCGGTAATGGTGCTGCAAGGCCCGGACCACCGGACCATTTTTTCCTTGGTAAACGCAATGGCCAATGCGGCAAAGGGGTACAATTTCCTGCACAGAGTTGGTGATAAATGCTTCATCAGCCTGCAACAAATGGGACAGCGGATATACCCCTTCTTCAACTGGGATGCGCAACTGCTTGAGCAAAGCAATGATGAATTGTCTTGTGATGCCGTTTAATATGCCGACAGCCGGCGCTGGCGTGTAGACGATGCCGTCTTTCACCCAAAAAATATTGGAAACGATCCCCTCCGCTACCGCACCATCTGAATTCAAAAAAATTCCTTCCGCATGTGGTCGATGTCCGAGCTCCCATTTCCCAATCATATTGTTTAAATAATGGTGCGACTTTAGTCGCTCATTGCCTTCCGGGCTGTTTCGCCTTGCCGCGAGCACCACCCCTTCTTTTCCTTCCGGAGGGACGAGCGGCGGAAGCGGCTTCATATAGACGATGACGGTCGGGTTTCGGTAACGTTCGATCGGCAAGCCGAGATCGCCGACCCCGGCCGATACATTGAAGCGCACATAAGCGTCGCGCAAGCCATTGGCCTCGAGCAACTGCTCGATGATCGCCACCGCTTCGGCGCGGCCGAACTGCCTTTCGATGTGAAGCTCAGACAGCCCTTTGTTCAATCGGGCCAAATGATCGTCAAGCAAAAAAGGGTGGCCGCTATACGTGCGGAATGTTTCAAATAAGCCGAGCCCATATAAAAAGCCGTGATCAAACGCTGATAACTGCGCTTCTTCGCGCGGAACGACCGCGCCGTTGATATACACGTACATGACTGTCACGCCTTTTTATACGTGTTGATAAAGTTTTTCAACAGTTGCATCCCATGGCTTGTCATAATCGATTCCGGGTGAAACTGCACGCCTTCCACCGGCAGCGTTTTATGGCGAATCGCCATCACTTCATCCTCTTTCGTCCAAGCCGACACGACGAAACAGTCCGGAAGCGTCTCTTTCTCGACGATAAGGGAATGGTAGCGCGTTGCCGTAAACGGGTTCGGCACGCCGCAGAAAATCGTCTCCCCATCATGGTAGACGGACGATGTTTTCCCGTGCATCAGCCTTGGAGCGCGGACAACGCGGCCGCCGAACGCCTGGGCGATGGCTTGATGCCCGAGGCAGACGCCGAAAATCGGAATTTGGCCGGCAAAGCGATCGATGACTTCCAGGCTGACCCCTGCCTCATTCGGTGTGCATGGACCAGGGGAAATCATAATAAAATCAGGGCGGAGTCGTTCGATTTCAGCCACCGTAATTTCATCATTCCGTTTGACAATCAGCTCTTCTCCCAACACGCCCAAATATTGCACCAAATTGTACGTAAATGAATCGTAGTTATCAATCATGACGATCATCATTCTCACCTCATGCTCGGAAATAATGCCTCTGCTTCGCTCAGCTCTTTCGCTTTCCAAAGGGCAGCCGCTTTCTTTACACATTCCTTGTACTCATGCTCTGGGTTGGAATCGATGACGATGCCCGCTCCTGCCTGTACATGCGCCAATCCGTCTTTGACGACCATCGTTCGAATGGCGATGTTTAGCTCCATGTTTCCTTGAAAATCGATCCAACCGATCGAGCCCGTGTACAAGCCGCGGCGGACCGGTTCCAACTCTTCAATAATTTCCATTGTTCGCACTTTCGGGGCGCCGGTGATCGTCCCGCCGGGAAACATGGCGCGAATGACGGAAAACGCATCGTGCTCCATCGTCATGGTGCCGGATACGTGAGAAACGATATGCATCACATGAGAATACTTTTCGACGGTCATCCATTCGTCAACTCGAACCGTCCCGTATGCACAGACGCGCCCAAGGTCATTCCGTTCAAGATCAACGAGCATGGCGTGCTCGGCCCGCTCCTTTTCACTCGCAAGCAACTTGCGAGCAATTTGTTCATCCTCTGCCGCCGTCCGACCGCGCGAACGTGTGCCGGCAATCGGCCGCGTCTCAAGACGCCATCCCCGCTTGCGGACGAGCAACTCCGGCGAGCCGCTGACGACTTGAAATTCCGGGGTATGCAAATACGCCATGTAAGGGGACGGATTCAGCATCCGCAACTGCTTGTAGACGGCAAATGGATGCGTCACCAGCGGCTGCGACTGACGCACCGATAAGTTGACTTGAAACACATCGCCCGCCGCAATATAGCGTTGTACGCGGCGAACCGCATCCATAAACCTCTCTTTTGTCATTGAAACAGACGGCGCAGCTGTCGAGGCAGCAAGCGGCCAGACCAGCGCTTCATTCCGATCCTCGAGCCACATCCGTGCATGCCGCGCAAGCCGCCGGTTTGCTTCGCTTTCCTCCCCTTCATTCGCGTAGGCAAGCAAATGAAGCTGTTCAGTTTGGTGATCATAAATCGCTACGTCGTCAAAGAGGAAAAAATACATGAGCGGCAGCCGCAAATCATCTTGCGCGAGCACCGGGAGCCGTTCCATATAGCGAACCGCATCATAGCTAATGAAACCGATCAGCCCGCCTTGGCAAGGCAACGACTCCCCCTCATCCGGCACGGCGAAACACCGAAGCCATTGCCGGAGCCCTTCGAGCGGCGAGCCATCCAGCACCGTTTCAACCCCGCGCTGCTTGATGATGAGCCGCCGCTCGTCAGCGCGGATCACTCCGATCGGGTCAAGGCCGATAATGCTGTACCTTCCCCCTTGGCCGCTCTCAAGCAACACATGATGAGGCCGGCTATAGGCCAGCTGTTCGTACTGGCGGAACCAATCCCGTCCGCGATAATCGATAGTTCGTTTCAGTCGCCTGCGCCGCTGTTCCATCCTCGTCAGCTCCTTACGATGTCCATAGTTACTTTTATTGTACAATGATTGTCCGTCTGGGTCACCATCCTCGTAAAAAAATTCGACAGGGTTGCCCCTGCCGAAAAAGTCTGCTTAGTCTTCAAATTGGTAAAGAGGCGTGCTCAAATAACGTTCGCCGTTGCTCGGGATGATGGCGAGCACTTTTTTCCCTTTGCCGAGCTCTTTCGCCACTTTCAATGCCGCATGAATCGCAGCGCCGGACGAAATGCCGCCGAGAATGCCTTCCTCGCGAGCCGCGCGGCGGGCCGCCGCAAACGCTTCTTCCGTCGTTACCGTAATAACCCCATCGTAAATGCTCGTATCCAAAATATCTGGAACAAAGCCAGCGCCGATCCCTTGGATTTTGTGCGGGCCCGGTTTTCCTCCCGACAAGACTGGGGAATCGGCCGGTTCAACGGCGTAAATTTTAATGTTTGGGTAAGCTTCGCGCAACACTTTGCCTGCTCCGGTGATCGTTCCGCCCGTGCCAACGCCGGCAACAAACGCATCAAGCTGGTCGCCCATTTGCTCCACGATCTCTTTCCCGGTCGTCAAGCGATGGATTTCCGGGTTCGCCTCGTTTTTAAATTGCTGTGGCATAAAGTAGCCGTGCTCGCGGACGAGCTCTTCCGCCTTTGCGATTGCTCCGCGCATCCCTTGTGCACCCGGTGTGAGCACAAGCTCGGCTCCATACGCCCGCAGCAGGTTGCGGCGCTCCAAGCTCATCGTATCCGGCATGACTAATACCGCCTTATATCCTTTCGCCGCCGCGACCATCGCCAATCCGATCCCAGTGTTGCCGCTTGTCGGCTCAACGATCGTGTCGCCCGGCTTCAGCTTGCCCGCTTTTTCCGCCGCTTCAATCATCGCCAACGCAATCCGGTCTTTGACGCTGCTGCCCGGGTTCATAAATTCCAGTTTCAAATACACATCCGCGCTGTCTTCATCAACGATGCGGTTCAGTTTCACGGCCGGCGTATCGCCGATCAATTCGGTTATCGAGTTGACTGTGCGTGCCATTGTTCCACCTCTAATCCCCATTAATTTTATCGACTTTGTCTCCAATGTATCAACTATTGGCGTAATTGTCAATCATTTTACTGTTTTCATTCTTTTTTTGCGAGTTGTTTCAACTGTTCCAGCTCCGCTTTGTCGAAATGGTACGTTTCATTGCAAAAATGGCACGAAGCTTCCGCCTGCCCTTCTTTGTCGATGATGTCTTGGATTTCCTCGGGCCCTAGGCTGATAAGGGCATCAGCGATCCGCTCGCGCGAACAGCGGCAGACGAATGACACCGGCATCGTCTCGAGCACACGGACGCCTCCATCTCCCAACAGTTGTTCGAGCAGCTGTTCCGGGCTGAGCCCTCTTTCGATCATGCGCGACACGGGCGGAATTTGTTTCAGCCGCTCTTCAATGCGAGTGATCGTGTTCTCCTCCGTCCCGGGCATCAACTGGATAATAAATCCTCCGGCGGCTCGGATGGTATGGTCGGGATTGACGAGCACCCCGACGCCAACCGATGACGGAATTTGTTCGGACGAAGCAAAATAATACGTAAAATCATCGCCAAGCTCCCCGGAGATAAGCGGCACTTGTCCGGTGAAAAAGTCGCGCAGCCCAAGATCCTTCACAACCGTCAACATCCCATTTTTGCCAACCGCCCGTGCCACATCAAGTTTCCCGTGCTCGTTCAGCTCAAAATGCACATGCGGATTCGTTACATAGCCACGCACTTCCCCTCTGGCGTTGCTGTCGACTAAAATGACGCCGATCGGGCCGCCGCCGTCAATTTTAATCGTCAACGTTTCCTCGCCTTTCAGCATCGCTCCCATCATAACACCGGCGGTCAACGCCCGGCCGAGAGCCGCTGAGGCGGTCGGCCATGTTTGGTGGCGGCGTTGCGCCTCGGCGACAGTTTCCGTCGTTCTTGCGGCATACGCTCTCACTTGTCCATTGTAAGCGAGTGCTTTGACTAAGTAGTCTCCCATCTTCATCAAGCCTTTCATCCTTTTTTCTCGGTGTTTTTCTCGTACAACAATTTTAAGCCAGTCAGCGTCAAAAACGGATCAACGACATCGATGATGTCCGATTCGCTGGCAATGAGCGGAGCCAAACCGCCAGTCGCAATCACCTTCGGCAGGATTTTGCTTTTCGCCTTCATTCGCGACACGATGCCTTCCACTTGTCCGACATAACCGTATAAAATACCGGCTTGCATGGCGCTGACCGTATTTTTGCCGATGATATCATCCGGGCGGGCGATTTCAATGCGCGGCAATTTCGCCGCCCGCGCAAACAGAGCCTCTGTCGAGATCATAATTCCCGGGGCAATGGCCCCTCCCATATATTGTTTATGTTCATTAATATAACAATACGTCGTCGCCGTGCCAAAATCGACGATAATCAGCGGACTGCCGTACAAATGGATGCCGGCGACCGCGTTGACAATCCGGTCGGCGCCCACCTCACGCGGATTGTCATATTTGATGTCGAGCCCGGTTTTAATGCCCGGACCGACGATGAGCGGTTTGATATGGAAATATTTTAGACACATGCGTTCAAGAGCAAACATAATCGGCGGCACGACCGAGGAAATGATGATGCCTCGAATGTCGGAAAACTGCAAGCCGACATGGTTCAAGAGCGCTTTGATCATCATGCCGTATTCGTCTTCCGTTTTCGAGCGGCTTGTTTCAATGCGCCAATGATGTTTCAGTTCGTCCCCGTCATACACCCCTAACACCGTGTTTGTATTGCCGACGTCCAATACAAAAATCATCGCTTCATTCCTCGCTTTTCCTCGATAAATTCCCATTCTTTATCATATCATACTTACGGGAAAAAAACTGTCCTTCTTTCCCTGGGCCGCCGGCAAAAAAAAAGATGCCTCCGAACAGAGACATCGATTACTCCTCTTTCTTTTGGATGTTGATTTTCACATCGCCGTCGCTTTTGCCGGCCTCCTCGCGCCCGTTCCGGTCTTTGGGCAGCGTGCCATGTTCGAACAAATGTTTAATTTGCTCCGCATCGAGCGTCTCGACTTCCAACAGCGTGTTGGCGATCAAATCCAATTTGTCCCGATGTTGGGTCAAAATTTGTTTCGCTTTTTCATAGCACTCTTTAATGATGCGCTGAATCTCTAAGTCAATTTCATAGGCGATTTTGTCGCTGTAGTTTTGCTCGTTGTGTAAGTCACGTCCTAAAAACACTTGCCCGCTCGGTTGGCCGAATTGAAGCGGACCAAGCTTTTCGCTCATGCCAAACTCCGTCACCATCCGGCGCGCGATGTTTGTCGCCCGCTGAAAATCGTTGTGGGCCCCTGTACTCACTTCATTGAACACGATTTCCTCGGCAACGCGCCCGCCGAGCAGTCCGGTGATTTTATCCATCAGTTCGGCTTTCGTCATAAAGTAGCGGTCTTCTTTCGGCAGCATGACCGCATAGCCTCCGGCTTGGCCGCGCGGCACAATCGTCACTTTATGCACCATTTCCGCATCGGCGAGCACCATGCCGATGACCGTATGCCCAGCTTCGTGAAACGCGACGATGCGCCGTTCTTTTTCCGAAATGACGCGGCTTTTTTTCGCCGGTCCGGCAATCACCCGGTCCGTCGCCTCGTCGATGTCGCTCATATCAATTTTCTTTTTGTTGCGGCGCGCTGCAACGAGCGCCGCCTCATTCAGCAAGTTTTCCAAGTCGGCGCCGGAAAATCCAGGCGTCCGCATCGCGATCGTCTTCAAGTCAACCGATTCATCGAGCGGCTTGTTGCGGGCATGCACGCGCAGCACCGCTTCGCGCCCTTTGACGTCCGGGCGGTCGACGGTAATCTGCCGGTCGAAGCGACCCGGGCGCAACAGCGCCGGGTCTAAAATGTCCGGCCGGTTGGTGGCCGCGATAATAATGATCCCTTCGTTGCCGTTAAAGCCGTCCATTTCGACAAGCAGTTGGTTGAGCGTCTGCTCACGCTCGTCATGGCCGCCGCCAAGGCCGGCGCCGCGCTGGCGGCCGACGGCGTCGATCTCATCAATGAAGATAATGCACGGGGCATTTTTTTTCGCCGTCTCAAACAAGTCGCGCACCCGCGATGCCCCGACCCCGACGAACATTTCCACGAAATCCGACCCGCTGATCGAGAAAAACGGCACGCCCGCTTCTCCGGCAACCGCGCGCGCCAACAGCGTTTTCCCGGTTCCGGGCGGCCCAACGAGCAATACCCCTTTCGGAATGCGGGCGCCAAGTTCCGCAAACTTGCGCGGATCTTTTAAAAACTCGACGATTTCCACCAACTCTTCCTTTTCCTCATCTGCCCCAGCCACATCGCGGAAGCGGACTTTCCGCTTGTCATCCGTATACAGCCGCGCCCGGCTTTTGCCGAAATTCATCACCCGGCTGCCGCCGCCCTGTGCCTGGTTCAAAAGGAAGAAGAACAAAATAAAAATAATCACAAATGGGATGATGGAAGTGAAAAACGTCACCCATCCGCTCGTTTCGTCCGCTGGCACGACTTCCACCCGCGTCCGCGCCGCCGCCGCATCGATGCGGTCAAGCACTTTGTCACTGTTCATGACGTAGGTGGAAAAGTACTGCCCTTCGCTATATGTTTTCAACTGGCCTTTGATTTCATATACGCCGCGCTCCGGCTTAATGGAAAACGACTTGACATCCCCGTTTTCCAGATGAGTGATGAACGCATCGTACGTCATCGGCTCCGTTCGCTGGTTCGTGCCGTTAAAAAAGCTGACGACGCCGATCACGACGAGGAAAATCAGCAAATAAAAGATGGTATTGCGGAAAATCCGGTTCATTTCTTGCCTCCTCCCATATGAAACACACTATACTCAATACTATCATAGAAATTTGTTTCAATACAAACAATTCGGCCGTCGCCCAGCAACCGTTCTACTTTTGGTACACTTCCGGCTTTAAGACGCCGATAAACGGGAGGTTGCGGTATTTTTCCGCGTAATCGAGCCCATAGCCGACGACGAATTCATCCGGGACGGTAAATCCGGTGTAATCGGCTTGAATGTCCGCCTTCCGTCCAGACGGCTTGTCAAGAAGCGTGACGATTTTGATCGAATTCGCCTTCCGGTAGCGAAACAAGTCGACCAAATAGCTGAGCGTCAGCCCACTGTCAATAATATCCTCAATGATCAAAATATCCCGTCCTTCGACGGAGGTGTTCAAGTCTTTGACGATTTTCACTTCGCCGGATGAAACGGTCGCATTGCCATAGCTTGATACGTCCATAAAATCCATTTCTAAGTATGTATCAATATGTTTGAGCAAATCGGCCATAAACGGCATCGCCCCTTTGAGAACGCCGACAGCGAGCGGAAAACGGCCTTCATATTCTTTCGTTAACAAACCGCCGAGTTCTTTGACTTTTGCCTGAATTTCCTCTTCAGTGATCAACACTTTTTGAATATCGTCTTTCATCCCCATCTTATTTTTCCTCCTAGCTGTTCATCGCCTGATATTGCAGCAAAATATAGCGAGCTTGCCCACGGTTTTGCGCTTCGAAAGCCGATTTTTTCAAGCCAGGCACCCAAAGGATGCGACCGTCGGCATCTTCGACAATCGGCCAGCGATCCCTTTTCATCCGCGGAATTTTTGCTTCAATGAAAATTTCTTTCAATTTTTTCGTGCCTCCCGTCCCCTTGAGCACCATCCGGTCGCCGCGCCGACGCGTCCGCACGCGAAGCGGCAAGGAGACGGAAGCAGGATCCACGACGAACCAATCATTCCCGGCCTGCTTTCTTGGATAGTGTTCCCCAAATTCACTGATGATTGCATAGCCGTTTGGGAGGGGCAATAGCGCCGGAACCGGCAGTTCAAACCAATAGCCTTTCTCGCCGCTTTCTGCGTCAAAAGTAAACAAACAGCGGTCGTACGAGCGAATCACTTTGAGCCCTTTTGGCAAATCGATCATTCCGGAAGGGCGGCCGCGCTCACAAAGCATCAGTATATGGCCGATATGTACGGAAGTCAATGTCGGCGGAACGCCGCCATAAAGACGGAGAAGCAACAGCTGCAGCACCCGGCGCTGCAGCGGTCGCGGCAGCTCCAAAAATGGTCCGATGGAAAGCGCCGCATCGCGATGTTGTTTTTCCATTACTTTATTCAGCGCGTCCGCGGCTAATTCCTCCAAAAATTGCTCATCTTCCGCCATCATTTCGCTGTATTGCTGAAACCGCTCGTGCAGGCGCGGATTTTCCTGCCGCAGCAACGGGACAATATGATGGCGGAACCGGTTGCGCGTATAATCGTCTTTTTCATTGCTCGGATCGCGGCGTGGAGACAGCCCCATCTGCCGGCAATACGCTTCAATCTCCGCCCGGCTGACAGCCAAAAACGGACGGATGAGATAGCCGCCGTGAAACGGCCGTTTGACGGGGATACCAGCGTATCCTTTGCTTGTGCTGCCGCGCACAAGCCGCATTAAAATCGTCTCGACTTGATCGTCGCCATGATGGCCTACGGCGACGTACCCCGCTTGATGCTTTTCCATCAGTTCGGCAAAAAAGCGGTAGCGGCAGATCCGCGCCGCCTCTTGGGCGCCGAGACCTGCGCTGCGCTGAAAGGCCGGGACGTCGATTTGCGCAGTCTCACATAAAATACGGCGCTCCACGCAAAAACGTTTCACAAACTCCATCTCTTCTTCTGACTCCCGCCCACGAAACATATGGTCAACATGGGCCGCTATGACCTGAAGCTTCCATTCGTCGCGCAGCGACAAAAAAACGTGCAGCAACGCAAGCGAATCCGGGCCTCCGGAGACGCCAACGATGACGGCCGCTCCTTCTGAAAGCAGTTGATGCCTGTGGATAAAGGCGCGCACTTTGTCGATCATCCGAGCCAACCTCTTTGCGTTTCTTTCAGCTTCATCGTAACACGTCCGCCCTGTTTTCTCAAAAAAAATTACATCGCCAGCTGCCAATATATATAAAAGGCATAGGCGCCCAGCAATGTGGCGGCGATGACCACCGTTTCGACAATCCCTCTCGCTTGGCGGCGCCGTTTCACCTGCCGCCCCGACCGACGGCTTGGCACTGCCCTTCTTTCGTTTTCCGCCGATGTATGGCGGGAAGAGGCGGCCAATAAGTCGCGACGCATATCGGCCGCCTTTCGATATCGGCCGTCAAGCGCCTTTTGCAGCACCTCCTTGTATCGGGTTAAAAAGCGGTCCGTTTCGATGATGGACAACAGCTGCGCCCGACCGTCACCCTTTTTCTCAATCGGCCCCGGGCAGCAAGAAGAAATCATCACCATCGCCGCCGCAAACAAGTCGTAAGATGGCTCCGCTTTGCGCGATCCAAGCCCCCAATAGCCGCGGTCATACAGCTCAGTAAACTCTTTTACCGCCCTTCCTTGCAGCGTCGTCCCGCCCACATCAAGCAACCGAACCGACGGCGGCGACCCGGTAACGATCAAATTATCCGGCTTTAAATCCCCAAATACCCATCCTTCTTGATGAAGCCGATCAAGCACCGACAACAGCTGCATCACGAGCACGGGCGCCCATTCTTTTCCACGGCGGCGGATGAAAGCAGCGAAATTCTCCCCTTCAATATACTCCATCACATAAAACGGGATCGTCTCCCGCGCAAACGGGCTTTGCCAGTCATCGGCTTCCAGCAAAGAAGGCCCGAGGGCGGCTCCCTGGACCTTAGCAAAACGGCGCAATATATTCATTTCCGATGCCAATGACGCATAGTCATCGCTCAACTTGACGGCGACGCGAGTCCGGCCGTTCTCCGCCAAATAGACGACGCCGTTCGCCCCGCTGCCAAGCCGCCGCAGCAGCCGGTAGGAACGGCCGTGCCATTTCCCAGTGATGACCGTACCAGGCGGCAAATTACAAAGACGATTCTTCGATGTATGGCTCATCGCCATCGCCGATCCAGCTCCTTAACGACCGTTTACGCTCAAAATAGGCGATTGCCTCACGCAGCGCCGGTCCGGTCGGCGTCAGCCCGCCCGACGCCAATTTCGGAAAGATAGTGGACAACTCTTCAATCCTTGGCGTCCAGTCGATCATTTTTTCGGCGTGCGCCCGTTTTCCCGGGAAGATGAACACCGAAAAGCGGTTTTCGCCCATGCGCGCATTTAAGCTGAGCGATAAATCGATGAGCGCCTCTTTGACGGTCGGCAGTTTTGTTTTCATGCTCCCGCTCGTATCGATCAAAATGAGCACATCAAGGGCAACCGTTTCCCCGAGTTCATCGACGACTTCCATCACTTGGCCGCGCTTGTCCGGCGGCAAGTCCTCAAGCGAAACGTCAGAACCAAAGATTTGTTTCAACTCGCGATTGACGAGCCCTTGCAACGTCTGAGTCATCGCTTGGCGCGTCACCATTTGCACGGTTTGCGACAGCTGTTTCGCGTACACGACTTGGCTCATCCCGCCGCCAGCCGCGGCGATCGCTTCAATTTCCCGCCGTCCGTTTTCATCCATCGCACCTTGGTCCAAGATGCCGATCACGTTCACCGTAATGCCTTGCTCACGGGCTAGCGCCGCCATGGCGGCTGGGTCCTCACCATGGTTGGAGCAGCCATCGGTAATGAGCAAAATTTGCCGCAACGTTCCCTTTCGCACGTTCGTTCCCCTCCTTGGCGAATGTATTACCATCATCGCCGCAGGGGAACGTTTTTATACGCTAGCTATTGCGCCTTTTTCATATACATGTATGCCGGAATCGTCGCCCATTTCGGCGTATTGTGCCGAACTTTGGCGACAACGACGGTCATATCGTCTTCAATCTCGCCGCCGCATTGGCGGATCACTTCTTCCATGATCAAATCGGCGACTTCCTGCGGGTCGTTCGTCTTTAATTCTTGAATTTTCCGCTTCATCCAAACATCATGGTTTTCGACGTTCATCGGCCCTTCAAACACACCATCGCTCATCATAATGAGCAAGTCGCCCGATTTCAGCTGCTCGGTGACAACGTCAAATTCCACTTCTTTAATGATGCCCATCGGCAAGTTGCTCGCTTCCACTTTCATCACCTTGTCACCGCGCTTAATAAAGCTTGGCGTCGATCCGATTTTCAAAAACTTCGTCGCCGCGTTTTGCAAGTCGATGATGGCCAAATCCAGCGTCGCATACATGTCTTCTGTCGTCCGCAATGCCAAAATCGAATTGATCGATTTGATGGCAATCGACTCGTCCATTCCCGTCTGCAAAATCTTTTGCAACAGGCGCAGCGTCTCGCGGCTTTCGTCATGCGCCCGCTCCCCATTGCCCATGCCATCGCTGATGGCAACGGCGTACTTGCCGGTAGCAAGTTCAATCGTTGCATAACTGTCGCCAGAAATGAACCCCCCTCCTTTGGCGGCAAACGCGACGCCCGTTTCGACGACGAACGCTTTCGTCGAGCCGAAGGCGACGCGGCAGTAGCCGTTCGGGTAGGCGGCGCACTCTTCGCGCTTGACGACGATCGTCTCTCCTAAAATATCTGACAGCATCGGCGCAATCAGTTTTTCGCACTCACCCCGCCCTTCGCAGTAAGGAATGCTCATTTCAATATCGATATTTCCTTTTTCCAAACTGTAAATGTCGACATGGCCCACTTCGATGCCAAACTCTTGCAGCGCATGGTAAATTTGTTCTTCCTGCAAATAATGGTTTTCCTGTTCTTTCTGCATTTCTTTGGCGAAATCGTCCATCACTTGCGAAACGCCCAACAGCTGTTCAGCGACAAGCTTCCGGCTTTCGTGGATTTGCCGTTTGAGCTTGCGGTTTGCTTGATAAGCAACCATCTCTTTTTCAATCGCGTCGACGACTTTGCCGGCCTTGACGCAATACCGCTCCCACTCGCGCAGCAACTGATGGTTTTGCGACAATGTTTTTTCGTCCGCCTCGCCCATCATTTGCTTCATGTACGCATAGGTTGTACGAAAGTTGTCCGCCCAGCATTGCGTCTTCTTAAAGCACGTTTGGCACGTTTTTTCCGTGATGTCGCTCAAAAAATAGTCGACTTCACGGTCGCTGTATTCATTAGCATCCGGAAGCGGTTCGGGCGAAAAGCTTTCCGCCAGCGCCTGAAAGACGTTGGAAAACTGCGAGACGCGTTGCACTGTCATATCGCGGATTTTCCGGACGTATTGTTGTTGCTCATGGATATATTCTGCCGTGCCGGGAATGTATTTGGCGATTTTCTCCGTCAGTGAACGGGATGTACCAAAAAACAGCATAATTGCGATGCCGGATTCAAGCAACGTCGGCACAAGCTCACTCTTCCCTTCGCCGTATAAACCAAGCAACAGCGTCGCGACGAGGAGGCCGAACGCCACCCCAAGTTTTTTCCCTTCCCTCAGCAACCCGCCAAGCAGCCCGGCGAAAGCAAGCAAACTCATTTCCGACAAGTTGCCGACATTTGCCAAGCTCAGTACAAGCCCGGTGACAACGCCGACGGTGGAGCCGGTCGCCGCCCCGGCGACAAACGCGAACAACAAAACGAGGTAGCGCGACATCACATGCTCAAGCGACAAACCGTACACAGCCCAACCGATCATCCCGGTCAACATCGAGGCGAGCAAAATGATCAACGAAATGATCTCTTCCGCTCGCAACGCATGTTTATGCTTCTGCACTGTCAACAACGGGATGCTTTGCATAAAAATCAAGGTCAATACAAGCGACAGCCCGGCTTCGACGACCGCCATGGCGGCGCCGTAGACCGATCGCTCTCCGAGCCAATAATAGGAGATCAGCCATTTGGCGGAAAGAGACAGCACAAACACAACAAATGGAACGATTTTCAGTGACTCACTGATCACCCTCCGCACCCATCCGTAAATAAAGAGAAAGCCAAAAATGGAAATGCCGACAAACAGCGCCACATCAAGCGACAGCGTCAAAGCACCGGCCAACAGCGAGATCAACGCAAAAGCGGCCTTGTCGCGGCGCAGCATATAGACCGAAACGAAAAATGGCAAAGCGAACGGGGTCAGCTTCGATAAAATCAACGCTCGTCCAAGCAAAAAGCCGACAAGAAGAAGCAAAAAGCCTTGATGGATGAACAGATGACCGAGGCGCAGCTTCACATGGCGCATCCAGCGCGACACCGTTGCTTGCGTGTCATGAATCGGCACTTCCGAAATGCTGCGGCGCACCGTCCCTCTTTCTACTCTTTCCATTCCCGATCCTCTCCTTTACCTTTCTATTACCCCCTATTATATCGCTTGAATTGTCAGAAATTTGTCAAAACCACAGAGAAAAATAAAAAATCGTTCGACGTTTTCCACGGCAAAACGCGGTCAACAGGCTTGTTCCGACAGAAAGAGACAAAAAAGAAAAACGAGCATGTCGCTTGATGGCGCATGCTCGTTTGCGATGACCCGTACGGGATTCGAACCCGTGTTACCGCCGTGAAAGGGCGGTGTCTTAACCACTTGACCAACGGGCCATGTTTGATTGTTGGTGGCGGTGGAGGGGATCGAACCCCCGACCTCACGGGTATGAACCGTACGCTCTAGCCAGCTGAGCTACACCGCCGTGTGACAACAGTTTATATCATAACGGAGGAGATGACGATTGTCAATACATATAGGCGGAAAATGCAGAGGGGAAATATATCCTCTTATTCCATACAGAAACAAAAAAGCATCCATAGCGACGGATGCTTGTTTCCGAATTTGTCATCCTTCAAACAATCTTTCAGCAGCAAGTTACCCTCGTCTCGCTCCACGACCTCCCCGCTTCGACTCCGTATGACGGCGCAACGATGCCAATCGGTCTTCACTCTCTTTTAAGAATCGGCTGATTTTTTGTTCTAAGCTGTCCGCCGCGGAGCGGTCGTTTGTCCGATGGCGCGGCCGCTGCGAAGAAGGCGTGTCTTTTGCTTTGCGAATGGACAGGCCAATTTTTCCATCTTGACCGACGTTGATGACTTTGACATACACCATATCGCCGACTTTCAGATGATCGTTGATGTCTTTGACATAGTTATCGGCTACCTCGCTAATGTGAACGAGTCCTGTGACCCCCTCCGGCAGCTCCACAAACGCCCCAAATTTCGTAATGCCCGTGACCTTGCCTTGTAACTTGCTGCCTACTTCAATCGACATAAAAAAAGTGCTCCTCCTTAAAACGCTTTAAAGATGGTGTTTTTTTTATTATAGCGAATGAAAAAAATGCGTGTCAATATGACGAATGCCCATAGAAAACGGGCATTCGCAGGCAAAATTATTTTTCCGGCAAGACGAAAATAATTTCTCCATCTTTCGATAAGTAATATTTTTTCCGCGCCAGCTCGGCGATATAGTCATCATCATGCAACTTTTTCATTTCCTCTTTCAGTTGCTTTTCCTTCCGTTTAAGCTCCGCAAGCTGCTCTTTCAGCTTTTGCTGTTCCGCCGTTTTTGCATCGATCGCCTTCGCTTGCGAGTGCAAGGTGTAGACAAGAGCGGAGGCGAACATCGCAAACAACAACGACCAGACAACCAAACGGACAGCGACAGCCCGCCGTCTTCTCGCCGCCTTCTGCTTTTTCTCCTCATGCTCCGCTATGTACGTCGACGACAGCTTCGTCACATTCGTTCTCCGGGGCACGTTCATCGCGTTTACACCTCTTTTACTCGCGCCGTTTCGCAAACCACATGCTTATTTTCTCTTTTGTATTCTTGATTTGTCCAGCAAATCCTTTTAAACGTCGAAAAAATTTTTCCACCCCGGCTCGTCTTTGCGGCGGCACCCGCCGCCAAATCATGATGCCCGTCCAACGCAGCGGAGCAAGCAAAAGGCGGATCATCTTCCAAACAGCCAGCAGCACAAACCGAACGATCCACAACAAAAGCCGCCAAGCGAACAATAGAAGTGCCAGCGCCATTTGCCCAAGGAGGATGAGCGGGCGCATGACCATGAGGCGGAACAGCTGAACGAGCGTCTGTCCGAGTCTTACCGCAAGCCCAATGAACCACTCGAGCACCCGAACATAAAAGGAGCGGAGCAAGCTTTGATAAGCGGCATATCCGCATAAAAGCGCGAGAAACAAATAAAAGCGAAGCTCGCCTTCATTGACGAAAAGAAGCACATAAAACACGATGAGCGCCTGCACCGCCCAAAACAGCACGTCATTCACAAAGACGAGCCAGTGCGCCCGCTCATGCCGTTTCAACATCCGACTGTACGTATCCCACGCCAGGCCAAGCCAGCCGCCCATGCCAATCATCGCCAGCATGGTGTACAGCTGTATGCTGACATTCATTTGAACAACTTGCTAAAGAATCCTTTAGCCTTCTCCTGATGGTCATCTAAATAAACGAGGTCGAAAATGCGCCCTTTAATCGAAACAACGCCTTTGTCGACATCTAAGTTTTTCATCTGCAAGTTTTGCCCGCGGATGGCCAAAAAGCCCATGACCGTCTCAAGCAAAAACTCCTCGTTGTCAAAGCTCTCGACTTGTTTCACCCCGGTGATGTCAAGAAGGCGCCGGCCGCGCATGATCACATCATGTTCCTGGACCGGACCTTTGTTCGTGCTTCCGCCAAATTCATCGTGTCGACTCATGTTCATCCCCCGCATTTCCATTTAGTATAGAAAGCCGGCAAGGCCAACCGCCTTTTCTCATCCGTTGTTTGTACCATATGTATGTCAGCGGGGGATGGTTTAGAACAAGCCTGCAGGACAAATTAGACGTCGTCTTGTTCCGGCGCCGGGGTGGTCCGTTCTTCGCGGATCAATTCGTACAGCCCGGTTGCCTCCTCTTTTTTCGTTGTTTCTTTTAGATCCGTCACTTTTACCGTTACCCGCTTTTGCCCAAATTGAATCGTCAATTCATCGCCGACTTTCACATCAGAGCTCGCTTTGGCGACATGGCCGTTGATCCACACTCTCCCTTGATCGGCGATTTCCTTCGCCAACGTGCGGCGTTTGATGAGGCGGGACACTTTTAAAAATTTATCAAGGCGCATTGCATGATCCCCCTTACCGTTCGTTTTCTTTGGCTTCTTCCCAAAAACGATCGAGTTCGGCAAGCGAAAACGAGGTGATCGACCGGCCGCTTTTTCGCACTTGTTCCTCGATATAAGCGAAACGGCGGGCAAATTTGTCGTTGGCCATTTGCAACGCTTCTTCTGGTTGAATCCCGTAATAACGGGCAAGGTTGATGAGCGCGAACAATAGATCGCCAAACTCGCCGACAAGCCGATCGCGACGGCCGCCGGACGTTTCGGCTCGAAACTCGGCCATTTCTTCTTCGACTTTTTGCCATATCGGCGCGGCATCATCCCAGTCAAACCCGACTTTCGCCGCTCGTTTCTGCAGCTCGTACGCCCGCATCGTCCCCGGCAGACTTTTCGGAATGTCGGCAAGAATCGATTCCGAAAGCCCGCCCCCTTTTTCTTTCTCCTTGATCTTCTCCCAGTTGGCAACGACTTGTTCGGCCGTCTCGGCCGTGACATCGCCAAACACATGCGGGTGGCGTCGGATCATTTTCGCCGTCAGCGTGCGGATGACGTCGTCGATCGAAAACAACCCTCGGTCGGCGCCGATTTGCGCATGGAGCATCACTTGCAGCAATACGTCGCCGAGCTCCTCGACCATATGATCATCGTCACCCTCGTCAATCGCCTCGAGCAGCTCATACGCCTCCTCAAGCAAATAGCGCTTCAGCGACGCATGCGTCTGCTTCCGATCCCATGGACAGCCGTTCGGCCCTCTCAGCGTGGCGATGACGCGGCGCAGCGTCTCAAACCGGTGGTAAAGCAACGGCTCATCCTTCACCGGCGGCACGTAGACGCTTGTCAAGTTGTCAAGCTCCGTCTCGCGGTCCAACTCATAAAGCGGCACGCGCTTTACTTGCTCGTCCTTCGTGCCTGCCGCGGTGACAATGTAGATCGGGTAATCGTCGGGAAGCTGCTCCATCAAAGAAAGCTTCACGTTCGAGGCCACAAACGAATCGTACACTTGACAAAAAACAGCATGCAGTGAAGGCGACCATTCTTCTCCTCGAAAAGTCGTCGCATCAAGCAATTGAAACCCTTCAATTGGATCGATGCGCACCGCCGTAAACAGCGCATCCAAAAAGCTTTGACCACCTTCGATCACGATTCGGCAGACGCCGCGCCGCTCAGCTTCGAAAAGAAGCTGCACCGTCCGCTCGGCAACAAGCGGATGGCCGGGAACAGCGTAAAACACATCGCCGCGCTTCGCCTGTTCCGTCAATTGATCGACGATGTCAGCGTACACATCAGCAAACTGCTCGTGTTTTTCATACACTTCATCAAATGACGTAAACGCAATCCCTTCCTCCGTAAGCCATTTGACCACCGGGTGTTCTTTCGTCCGCAAAAAGAGCGGATGCGCCCGCTTTAGCTTTCGGTACACACCGATCGGCAGCTGTTTTACATCTCCGGCGCCGAGGCCGAACACATAAATCGTATTCATCGCCGATCACCTGCCTCCTAATCGTAGACGGAATTTATTAGCCAATGGGAAAGCTGCCAACTCCTGTTCAGAAAAAACATGTCCTTTCACAATACACGCAAGGTAAACGACAGCACCGATGGCAACGCCGCCAAGCGCCTCGGCAGCCGCCCATAGCCGCCCCTCGCTCGAGCTGTCCATCAGCCACCTATACCCATGCAAGACGACGGCCATCATAGCGGCCGCTTTCACGGTTGGGTACATGTATTTCCGGCCCGCCGTCCGATATTCACGCGGCAAAAAGGCGCATAAAAAGCCTGCCATGAGCGCATAAGCACCCGTCGTCGCCGCGGCGGCGCCAAGCGCTCCAAACCGCGGAGCAAGCCAATGCATAAGCGCGGCCTTCCCCGCCACTGCCAACGCCACGCCGGCAGCGGCCGTCCATTCCCTCCCCATTCCTTGCAATAATGCAGAGGCGGTCAACGCGATCGTAGTAAAAAAGACAGAGGAGGACAAGACGGCGAGAACCGACGAACCGTAGTCATTCTCGAACAACATCGCATTGATCGGTCGAATGAGGCAAATGAGCCCTAACGAAGCACCAAGCCCAATGACAACGGCAAGCCGGATGGACAGCGCTCCATAGGCGAAAACGGCACCTTGGCGGCGCGCTCCGGAAAGAAGTGGAACAAGCGCCAATGAAAACGACGTGCCGACGACCGTGCCGAGCTGAATGAGCGGCTGACCGCGGTCGTACACTCCTTTTAGCCGCTGCACCTCATCGAGCCTTGCCCCCGCTTCCTGTAGAAGCGGAACGAATAAAAATGAATCGACGAGTGGAATCAGCGTCAACGCCATATTCGTCAAGCAAATGACCGTCCCCGCCGTCAATAAACGCCGGCCCACCTGTCGATCCCAAGCTGGCGGCGTGCGGCCCGACGTTTTTAGGCGCCGACGCCGGGACAGGAAGAAAAGCAAAATGAAAAGCGCCGCCGCCATGCCTATTAGCGTCCCTGCGACCGCTGCCATGCCGCAAGCATAGACGTCGGCGCCGCGCTGCACCGCTCCATACGACAGCCCTAAAATCGCCGCCACCCGCACGAATTGCTCGCCAACTTGGGACGCCGCCGTCGGCGTCATATCATGCCGCCCTTGGAAATAGCCACGCAACAACGCGATGGGCGGAAACAGCAAAAACGAAAATGAAAGCAAGCGCACGAGCGGCGTAAGCCGTCCATCGCCCATCGCCGAGGCAATCACCCCCGCCCCTAGATACAGCGAAGCAAACAGGATGACGCCAAGGACGCTTAACACCAACAAGGCGACGCGCACACTAGCGGCAGCGCCCGCTTCATCCTGTCCCGCCAACCGCTCGGCGACAAGCTTCGAGACGGCAACCGGGTAGCCGGTCAGCGAGAGTGCGACGACGATGCCATAAATCGGGTATACTTGTTGGTAAATATAAAAACCAATGTCCCCGACCATATTTTGATACGGAACACGGTACAAAGCGCTTAATAGTTTTGCGGCCAAAGCGGCGGCCGTTAAGATCGCCGCCCCTTTCCATACGTTTCCCATCCAGTTTCTCCCCTCGCATAGACAACCCACTCAAACCTAGACGCCGGAGGGCAATAGAAGCCGCCAAGCGCCATGATGGCTACGCTCGATATTATAGCGCAACTTCCGCCTGTTGGACAAAGGTGATGGTCAACTCGCACGGCTTCATGCGCTGTTCCGCAAGCCAGGCGGACGAAAAAAGCAGGATGTGGAAGCGATTCCGGGATTCAAGGCATCTCGCCCCCATTTGCCGGGCGGAAAAAAAGGCAGCCTGTGAAGCTGCCTTGTTGTTTCGCCTATTGTTCCATTTGTCGAGCCAAAAAGCTGGCGGCTGTTTCTACTGCTTTATGCTCCACTTCACCAAGCGTTTTCTCCCGCGATAAAATGATGACGGCTCCGATCGGATCGCCGTTGGCGACAATCGGGCCGATCGTATACGATTTCAACGTTTCCGTCATCCCGTCAACGAGCTCGACTTCCCCTTCCTCCGTATGGAGGATGGAATTGCGGTCTTCCATGGCTTTTTCCACCAACGGGCTGACGCTTTTGTTCATATACTCTTTTTTCGAAACGCCGGCGACAGCGATGTATACATCGCGGTCGCAAATGAGCACAGGCTGGCCGAGGCTGTCAAACAGCGCTTCGGCGTACTCTTTGGCAAAGTCGCCTAATTCACTGATCGGCGAATATTTTTTCAAAATGACTTCTCCATCGCGGTCAACAAATATTTCGAGCGGATCTCCTTCGCGAATGCGCAACGTTCTGCGAATTTCCTTCGGAATAACAACTCTCCCTAAATCATCAATGCGACGAACAATACCGGTTGCTTTCATGCCTTGTATACCCTCACTTTCATCTAGGATTTGAAGGATACTCCGATGAACCCTTGCAATGGGGAATTCACCATTGTTGTCATTAGTATCCTTCACAATCCACGTTCTATACGTGATGAAAGTGATTTTGGCCATTTTAGATAAAATTGCCCATCCTTCATTATCGCCACATGCAGGAAACGATAAACATCATAAAACTTTTTCTTGATTATGCCGTCACCGACTTCTCTTTTTCCACCCCAGACAGCCGCCGCAGCGTCTCTTCTAAAATCATCAGCCACTCGTGCGGCTTCATTTCCTTGATATAGAGCACAATTTTCAACTTCGCTCCGTCCATGCCAAACCCGAATAAGCGGCCATGCCGGCGTCCAATGTCAGATAGACGCTGGATTTCCACCGTTTTCGATGCCGGTTCAGTAAACAAGATGTCAATTTGCTGCTTATGTTGCTTCATCGATTCGACGCCAAGCTGCTTGGCCAACACCTTCAACTCCGCAATTTGGAACAAATACGCAACTTCATCTGGATAATCGCCGAAGCGGTCGACCATTTCCTCACGCAGCTCCTCAATGTCTTCGAGCGTCTCCACTGCCTTAAATCGCTTGTACATCTCGATCTTTTGCAATTCGTCTGCAATGTATGTGCTCGGAATATAGGCGTCGACTTCGACATCGATGACGACATCCGGCTGCTCGTCTTCTCGCTTGATGCCGCGCCGTTTCTCGATCGCTTCTTTCAACATTTGCGAATACAAATCGAATCCGACCGAGTCGATAAAGCCGTGCTGTTCGGCGCCGAGAATGTTGCCCGCGCCGCGGATCGACAAATCGCGCATGGCAATTTTAAAACCAGAGCCGAGCTCGGTAAACTCTTTAATGGCTTGCAGCCGCTTTTCTGCCGCTTCATTGAGCACTTTATCTTTCCGATAGGTGAAATACGCATAAGCGACGCGGTTGGAGCGGCCGACGCGCCCGCGCAGCTGATACAGCTGCGACAATCCCATCCGGTCGGCGTCATAGACGATAAGCGTGTTGACATTCGGAATATCGATGCCCGTTTCAATGATCGTCGTCGTCACCAGCACATCGTATTGCCCTTCCAAAAACGCCAAAATCGTCGATTCGAGCTCCGTTTCCGACATGCGGCCATGCACGTAAGTGACGCGCGCTTCCGGGACAAGCTGTGCGATTTCTTCCGCTTTCAAGTCGATATCTTCAATATGGTTGTAAAGGAAAAACACCTGCCCGTCGCGGGCGAGCTCACGTTCAATCGCCTCTTTGACGAGTTCGGGCGTATATTCCATGACATACGTTTGCACCGGGAACCGGTTTTCAGGCGGCGTCTCGATGATCGACAAATCGCGCACGCCGATCATCGACATATGCAACGTACGCGGAATCGGCGTCGCCGTTAAGGTGAGCACGTCGATGTTCGCCTTCAGCTGCTTAATTTTTTCTTTATGCGCCACGCCAAACCGCTGCTCCTCGTCGATAATGAGCAAGCCTAAATCTTTAAACTTCACGTCTTTCGACAGCAGCCGATGCGTTCCAATGACCATATCGATCGTCCCATCTTTTAGCCCTTTGATGATCTCGGCTTGTTGCTTTTTCGTCCGGAAGCGGTTCAACAGTCCGACGTTGATTGGGAACCCTTGAAACCGTTCGCGCACCGTTTCGTAATGCTGTTGGGCTAGGATCGTCGTCGGCACAAGAAAGGCCACTTGTTTGCCGTCCATAATGGCTTTAAACGCCGCCCGCAACGCCACTTCCGTCTTCCCGTAGCCGACGTCGCCGCAAAGGAGGCGGTCCATCGGTTTGTCGCTCTCCATATCACGCTTAATTTCCTCAATCGACCGAAGCTGATCTTCCGTCTCTTGATACGGAAACGCCGCTTCAAATTCGCGCTGCATCTCGGTGTCCGGCGAAAACGCATATCCTTTGCTTGCCTCACGCTCGGCGTACAGCTTGATTAAATCTTCAGCAATATCCTGGACGGATGATTCCACTTTCTTTTTGACCTTTTTCCATTCCGAACCGCCTAGTTTGTAAATTTTTGGTTCTTTTCCTTCCGAGCCGACGTATTTTTGCACTTGATCCATTTGGTCGACCGGAACATACAGCGTATCGCCGCCTTGGTACTGGATATGAATATAGTCTTTATGCACCCCGTTGATTTCTAACGTCTCGATGCCTAAATATTTCCCGATGCCATGGTTGACATGGACGACGTAGTCGCCGACTTGCAATTCGGCGTAGCTTTTGATCCGCTCGGCGTTGGACAGCTTTTGCCGGCGCACCGGGCGTTTGACCCGTTTTTTGAACAGCTCTTCTTCTGTGATGACGGCAATTTTTTGCAACGGCAATTCAAACCCGGTATTTAAATCTCCTTCAAGGAGCTGGCATTTGCCATGCAGCAAAGCCGCATCGCGCGCGAGCGGCAGCGCGTCAATCTCATAATCTTGAAGCAATGATTGCAGCTTTTTCACCCGGTCGGCATTTGGCGCCAAAAACACGACCGCATAGTTTGCCTTTGTCCATCGCTCGACTTCGGATTGAAGAAGCGCCATTTGCCCATGGAAGTTTTGCATCTGTTTGCACGTAATATTGACGACGTTTTGTGGGTGGGCATACGGAACATGGCGCAAAAACAACGATAAGTATACCCGCTGGAATCGATGTTTTTGCAATAATTCAGAAAACGAATGCGAAAGCGGCACGCCATGAATCATTTTCCCGCCGTCAAGCAAACTCGTATACCATTCCGCCTCTTCGCGGTCCAACCGTTCCGCCGCCTCTTGCAGCCGGCTCATTTCATCCATGAGCAGCACGCCGTCTTCTGGCAGGTAATCTAGCAAACTCGCAACCTTTTCATAAAAAAGGGACATATATTTATATTGTTGCTCGATTTCCTGCCCCTCGCGCAATTGCTCAAGTTCAGCGTGAATATGTTCATACATCCGCTGTTTGGCGGCCTCATCTTTCATCGTCTCCAAACTCGACGCAAGCCCCGCTTCAATCCGCTCGATTCCTCGGCGCCGCGTCTCGCCATCGAGAATGATTTCATCGGCCGGCCCGATCATGATGCGCTCGATTTGCCCTTGCGAACGTTGGTCGTCAGGAGTGAACGTCCGAATCGATTCGATTTCCGTATCAAACAGCTCGATGCGGTACGGAAGCTCAGCGGTCAATGGATAAATGTCGATGATGCCGCCGCGGACGCTGAACTCTCCGGGGGCGGAAACGGTGCCGACCCGTTTGTACCCCATTTGCACAAACTTCTGTTTACAACGTTCTACATCGAACTCTTGTCCAACGGAGAAGGTGAACAAATACTGCTTCCAAAGCGACGGCGGCGGCAACAAACGCCGCAAGCCGGCGACCGGGCAGACGACGACTCCTTTTCCGCCTTGCGTCCAATGGTTCATAATCTCTAAGCGCTGTGCCTTCAGCTCCGGGCTGGCGACCGCCATCTCAGCGGCGATCACTTCGTTCACTGAATAAAGGAACACGTCTTCCGGCCCGAGCAACGAAACGAGATCGTCATACATTTTTTGCGCCTGAAACAAATTGTGAGACACGACTAACAGCGGCCGGCCTGTCTCCTTGTAAAGCGTGGAAATAAAAACAGACCGGGCCGATCCGGACAGCCCGGCGACAAGCTGTTCCTTCAAACGGACATGGAGCCCTTCAATGATCGTACGGACATCTTGGTTTTCAGCTAAATAGCGATGCAACGAAAGCACCCCTATTCTCCCTCCTCTCAACGCCAGTTTCTTTCCGTCTCACTATTCTTTCGCAAACGCAAAAACGCTTTGGTCGCCCAAAGCCGCCCTTAATGGATGAATTTTTCGTATTGATGCCATTCCGGGTTTCGCGCCAACGCCTCTTGACAGTCTTCGCAAATCGTTTTCACATGAATGTCACCGTTCGGTTCATACGAAATCATCTCGAGCCGTTCCTCTTCCGTTAAGTGGTGGAATCCCAGTTTCTCGCTGTATATCGGCATTTGCTCAATCGTTCCGACTTTTGCACCGCAATGGCGGCAATAGTAATGTAGCGCCATTCAAGCCAACCTCCTCACTGGGCACCTGCTGTTCCGTCCACAAGGCAGGAAAAGCCGACGCTTCGGCCGCCTCCCGTACTCACATTGTGCACCAGTTCAGAGGAAAATATTCACTCGTTAAAATCATTCATCACTTGAATAAATGGCGCCTTCACCGCCTGTTCACACGCATCGGCCGCCCGCAGCACCGCTTTGTCCACCGCCGGTTTCTCCTCTTCTGTAAATCGGCCTAGCACGTAGTCCGTGACCGGCTGACCGCCGGCCGGCCGGCCGATGCCGATGCGGATGCGCTTAAACTGCTCGGTGCCAAGGTGGTGAATGAGCGATTTGACGCCGTTATGGCCGCCGGAACTCCCTTTTAAGCGAAGGCGGATTTTCCCTAGCGGGAGATCGAGGTCATCGTAAATGACGATGACATCATCGATGGCAATGTCGTAGTAATCCATAAGTGGGCGAACACATTCTCCTGATAAATTCATATATGTCAACGGCTTGCATAATGCTACTTTTTCGCCAGAAACGGACGCCGTTCCAAACAAGCCGCGAAATTTAGCGGTTTTTAACGATACATTCCAGCGCTTCGCCAGTTCGTCGATGACGAAAAAGCCGACATTGTGCCTTGTTTGCTCATACTCCTTGCCCGGATTGCCGAGCCCGACAAACAGCTTCAATCCTCGCGCTCCTCTCTTTGCATGATACTACAAAAGACGTAACCGAAACGGTTACGTCTGTCACTCTTCTGGCGTCGTTTCTCTTCCTTCCGCAGCGTCAGGCTGTCCTGCCTCTTGCTGTTCGCCGCTATCGATTTCTTCCTCTTGTTGCGGCGGCAAGATCGTGGCGATCACCTCGGAAGGTTCATGATTGATTTCAAATTTGCCGTCCGTTTTCACATCGCCCACGGTGACGGTATCGCCCACTTGCAGGCCGGAAATGTCCACTTCAATCACTGGCGGGATGTTCGCCGGCAAGACGCGGATCGACAGCTCATGCAAGTTTTGCTGCAGCACACCGCCGTCTTTCACGCCAGGCGCTTCACCCACCAAGCGGACTTCCACATCAATATCGACCTCCGTTGACATGTCAACCGCTTGAAAATCAGCGTGAAGAAGATGACCGCGCAACGGGTCGCGCTGCAGTTCGCGCAACAACACGGAATGTTCCTCACCGCCGACTTTCAGCGTCAGCAAGCTTGTGCGCCCGCCTTCACGAAGCGCTTTCTCCAGCTCTGCAGTGCTGACGAAAATCATTTTGTTTTCGACTTTTTTGCCGTACAAAATCGCTGGAATGCCGCCTTGTGAACGAATGCGGTGCAATGTTGAACGTTTTTTGTCTGCGCGTTCCTTCGCTTCCAACACAATCGCCATGTTTCCTCACCTTCCTGAATTAGAATCTATTGTCTACTTTATCCTAAAACAAGAAGGGCTAAACATGTTTTCTTGCGTTAGTCGAACAGGACGCTGACAGACTTCATTTCATACACGCGCGTAATCGCTTCAGCAATAAGCGGAGCCACCGACAGCTCTACAATTTTATCAATTTTTTTCTCTTCTGGCAAGGCAATTGAATTGGTGACGACAAGCTCCTTGATTCTGGAATTTTGGATGCGCTCAATCGCCGGACCGGACAGCACCGGATGGGTGCAACATGCATACACTTCTTTCGCCCCATTCTCGGCGAGGGCGTTGGCTGCAAGGGTAATCGTGCCGGCCGTATCGATAATGTCATCAATCAAAATGGCCGTTTTCCCCGCCACTTGCCCGACAATGTTCATCACTTCCGCCACGTTCGGCTTCGGCCGGCGCTTATCGATAATGGCAATCGGCGCTTTCAAGCGGTCGGCGAGCTTGCGCGCCCTTGTGACACCCCCATGGTCCGGAGAGACGACGACAATATCTTCCAATTGTTTGCTTTTGAAATAATCCGCCAAAATGGGCACACCCATCAAATGATCGATTGGAATATCGAAAAATCCTTGAATTTGGGGGGCATGCAAATCAAGCGTGATGACGCGCGACGCTCCGGCCGTCTCGAGCAAGTTGGCGACCAGCTTCGCTGTAATCGGTTCGCGCGAACGCGCTTTCCGGTCTTGACGGGCATAGCCGTAATACGGCATCACGATATTGATCGTGCGGGCCGAGGCGCGCTTTAACGCGTCGATCATGATAAGCAACTCCATCAAATGCTCATTGACCGGCACGCTCGTCGATTGAATGACGAACACATCGTCGCCGCGGATGCTTTCTTCAATGTTGATTTGAATTTCCCCGTCGCTGAAACGGGAAACGGAACATTTGCCAAGCTCGATTCCCATGACTTCTGCAATTTCCTTCGCCAACTTCATGTTCGAGTTCAGAGCGAACAATTTTAATTGATGCTGACAGTCAGACATGATAGACCTCCGCTAAGATTTTTTCTTGCCTGGCAGGCGATCGACATAATTTTCTTTATTGACTTGCCGGGCGCGGGCAATGGCGAGCGCGCGACCGGGGACGTCATTCGTGATCGTCGATCCGGCGGCGACGTAAGCGCCTTGTCCTACCGTAACCGGTGCAATCAAATTGACATTGCAACCGATAAACGCCCCATTTTCGATTTTGGTCATATGCTTATTCACGCCGTCGTAGTTGACCGTAATCGACCCGCAGCCAAGATTGACATCGGCGCCGACTTCAGCATCGCCGATATAACTCAAATGCGGCGCCTTGCTTCCTTTGCCGAACGTCGATTTTTTCACCTCGACGAAATTGCCGATCCGCACCTCATCGTCGATTTTTGACAGCGGTCGAATATGGGCGAACGGGCCGATCGTCACATCCGAACCAATCTCGCTGTCATGGGCGACCGAATGGCGAATCGATGTGCGATGGCCGATATAGCAATTTTTAATTTCCGAATTGGGCCCAATGACGCAATCCTCACCGATCACCGTCTCGCCTTCAATCACCGTGCCGGGGTAAATGACCGTGTCGCGTCCGATCATCGCCTCGGCGGAAATATAAGTGGAAGCCGGATCGATGATCGTGACCCCGTTTTTCATATGCTGACGGCAAATTCGAGCACGCATGATCCGCTCCGCTTCAGCGAGAGCGATGCGGTCGTTTACGCCGATCGTTTCCTCAAACGACGGCGCCTGATAGGCGGATACAACGCCGCCGTCGGCTTTGATAATTTCAATCACATCCGTTAAATAATATTCACCTTGAGCGTTGTGGTTGGTCACTTTTGTAAGCGCTTGAAACAATGTCTGGTTGTCAAAGCAATAGATTCCCGTGTTAATCTCGCGAATGTTCCGCTCTTGCTCGCTCGCATCCTTATGTTCGACAATTTTCTCGACATGGCCAGCCTGGTTGCGGACAATGCGGCCATATCCGGACGGATCATCAGCGATGGCCGTCAATACGGTCGCCTTCGCCTTGGCGGCCATATGATGCTCGACGAGCGTCTCCATCGTCTCAGCGGTGATGAGCGGCGTATCCCCACAGACGACAATCGTCACTCCTTCAAGGCCGCGCAAATGCGGAGCCGCCTGCATGACTGCATGCGCCGTCCCGAGTTGCTCCTCCTGCAGGGCATATTCACACTGAGAGCCGAGCTGTTCTTTCACTTGTTCCGCCCCAAATCCCACTACCGCAATCGTTTTTTCCACCCCAAGCTTCGACACTTGGTCGATGACGTGCTGAACCATTGGCTTGCCGCAAACGGGATGAAGCACTTTATACCACTTTGATTTCATCCTCGTCCCTTGTCCGGCCGCCAAAATGACCGCATATCGCTTCATGTGAAAGGCCTCCAATTACCCTTTTATCCATAATTGAATATATATGAATCAGTGGCACTTTTCAAGGAAACAATGCGGTTGCCAAAAAAATAGAGAGCTTGGTGAATTTCACCTAAGCTCCCTTTCATATGTTTACGAAGCGCCAGCTTCTTCAAGTTCTTCTTCCAACTTCCCGAGGCGGTGATATTCAGCGAGGATCGCCTCCTGGATTTTCCCGCGCGTGGCGGAATTGATCGGATGAGCGATATCACGGAACTCCCCATCTGGTGTGCGCTTGCTCGGCATCGCGACGAACAGCCCATTGTTTCCGTCGATGACGCGGATGTCATGGACGACGAACTCGTTGTCCAACGTAATGGAGGCGATCGCTTTCATCCGTCCTTCGGTATTGACGCGGCGTAATCTTACGTCTGTCACTTCCATTTTGCTCACCACCTTTTCCCCTATATGAGACTCGATGTAATGAATTCCACGTGCTCGAGTCATTTCCTTCTTTTTTCGAAAAATTTTTTATAAATTTTTATGTAGGGAAAAAGTGGGGCTAATCATTACGGAACGAGGGCAACGACTTCAATTTCGACAAGGACATCTTTCGGCAGCCGGGCTACTTCCACGCACGAGCGCGCCGGCTTATGGTTCGGGAAGTATTGGCTGTACACTTCATTCATGGCCGCGAAATCATCCATATTTTTCAGAAATACGGTCGTTTTCACCACCGTATCGAGCGAAGCGCCGGCCGCTTCCAATACGGCCTTCAAGTTTTGGAACACTTGATGCGTCTGCGCTTGAATGTCGCCTTTCACCAATTCCCCTTCTGGAGTGAGCGGGATTTGCCCCGAGCTGTAAAACATGTTGTTGACGATGATCCCTTGCGAATATGGGCCGATCGCTTGCGGCGCCTTCGTTGTCTCTACCTTTCTCATGAGCCAGTCTCCTTTCTTGATTTTTATGTCAAGCAGCGAGTGCTATAAAAACGCTTTGTAATTGCCTTCTTTGACAGCGATCCGCTTTTCTTTTACGTCGACCTCGGACAGTTTGACGAGTGAAATGTATTCGTCGACCAACCGTTCTTTCGCCTCCTCCGACTCGACGAGCACGCCAATGCCGGAGACATTGCCGTTAAACTCCTGCAGCAAACTGATCATGCCGTTGATTGTACCCCCCGCCTTCATAAAATCGTCGACGATGAGCACATTGGCTCCTTCCGCTAAGCTGCGCTTCGATAGGACCATCGTTTGGATGCGTTTGGACGAGCCGGATACGTAATTGATGCTCACCATCGGTCCTTCTGTCACTTTATTGTCATGGCGGACGATGACAACGGGCACATACAAAAAGTTGGCGATGGCATACGCGAACGGAATCCCATTGGTGGCGATCGTCATGACGACATCCACCGGACGGTCGGCAAACATCGACGCATAAAGGCGGCCGATTTTGTTCATAATACGGGGATCGCCAAGAATGTCGGTCATATACAAATATCCGCCGGGAAGAAGCCGATCCGGACGCGACAGTTGTTCACACAAATACGCAACCACTTCTTCCGCTTCCTCAGCAGCCATTTTTGGAATGTATTGCACGCCACCGGCAGCGCCGGGCAGCGTCCGAACGGTTCCGATTCCTTGCTGCTCGAACGTCTGCTTAATGATGGCCAAATCTTCGCTGATCGACGATTTGGCCGATTCGTACCGCTCGGCAAAAAATGTAAGCGGAATGAGCTGATGTGGCCGTTCAAGAAGATAATGCGTCATATCAACTAAACGGCCGCTTCGCCTTAGCTTCATAGCCGACCTCCTGAAACCGAATATTATAAATATATTTTAACAAAAATGTACGTGTTTAATCAAGAGAATGTCGTTCTCCTAACATTCTCACCGCAAACACTTGGTCACAAAAGCCGCGCAACCCATTGTATACCCGCTGCATTCTCGAATCGTGCTCGATCAGTCCAAACACGGTCGGCCCGCTGCCGCTCATCAGCACCGCATCAGCGCCAAACCGCTTCATTTGTTCTTTAATATGCGCGACTTCCGGATATTTTTTCAACGTCACTTCCTCAAGAACATTGCCGACCAACCGGCAGATCGCCGCATAATCTTGCCGCTCGATCGCTCTCACCATCGCATCGACGTCTGGATGGCTGACACGCTCAAGTTCCAAGTTTCGGTACACTTCCGCCGTCGATACACCGATCGGGGGCTTGGCCAGCACAACCCAGCACGGCGGCGGCGAAGCGATCGGAGTGATGATTTCCCCGCGCCCCGTCGCCAAGGCGGTTCCGCCGTAGACGCAAAAAGCGACATCTGATCCGATTTTCGCCCCGAGCTCTGCCAGTTCATCCATCGTTAATCCAAGTTGCCAAAGCTTGTTCAACCCACGCAGCGTCGCCGCCGCATCGCTGCTTCCTCCCGCCAATCCGGCGGCCACCGGAATATGCTTCGTAATCGAAATGGCCACCCCTTGGCGGATCGAAAACGTCTCTTTAAGAAGCTTAGCCGCCTGATACGCCAAGTTGCGGCAATCATCCGGCACAAAGCGGTTTTGCGAAACGATGCGGATCGCATCTTCCTCCGGCAACGCGACAAGCTCAATGCGATCGGCCAAATCGATCGTCGTCATCACCATTTTCACTTCATGGTAACCATCCGGGCGCTTATAAAGAACGTCGAGTGACAAATTGATTTTCGCCGGCGCTTTTATCGACAACCTCACTCATCCTCACCTGCTTCCACGCGCAATCATGAATAAGCGGATCGGCATCCATCGGCTGCTTTCCATCTCCGCCGTCTTTGCCCCGTCTCATCCGCCTTTCTTTCGTCAACCCATTTTATCATATTACCATGTTCTGGCGACGACGCCAAACAATATATGTATGCAAAAAAGGGCGCCCCGTTCGGGACACCCTCGCCGCAACACGCCCCGCTACCGGCGCTATTCCGTTGTTCCGGCCAGCTGCCGCTCCGCCCGTTCAATCGCCAATCTGACCATGTTTCCTGCGTCTTTCGCGCGGATGGCGCCCCACCCCTCACGTTGCACGACATCGTAAAAGCCCAACTCTTTCGCCAGCTCTTCTTTCAAGCGTTGCGACATAATCCCGCGGCGTCGACCCAATGTCAGCAACCCCTTTCCATGTTCATTGGCGCTATGGCATGAAACGTTTGGCAACCCGCCGGCGCATCAACAAGCCGGCTTTGCATTTGGCCGGGCAAAAGGCGGCTGCGGCAGTTTTAGTATGAAATAAAGAGGGCGGTTTTATCATAGTTCCGAAAGAAAACTCCCGCTTCAAACAAAACGAAGTGGGAGTCGTTCACGTCACCTATTTATGACAAAACAAAAAACAAAAAGCAGCAAACAAATCTGTCTACTGCCCCCCTGCTTGCTCATCATCCCAAAACGTCAACTTTACCGTCTCTGTCAATACGTCGGCGTAGCTGAACGATACGCGTTCAAACGAATTCTCTTTTTGATCCAGCTCAATGACAAATACGGATGGATATGTTTCCGCCAAAATACCACAACGCTCAATCATTTTTCTGCGTCCGCCGTTGGCCCGCAGCGTCAACCGTTTCCCGATATTGGAATCCAGCGTTTTTTTAATATCGGATAAAGTCTTTGGCATTCATCATCCACCTCACTATTTGTAATTATAACAAAGATGATGTCTAAAGTCAAAAAATAAAAATTATATCAGGGCATTTTTATTTCTGTCAATGTATATTTTTCTACAATATCCTTCTTTTTATGTGTGATGTGGAACTTTTTTGTAAAAAAAATGTGACGGACGTATAGAAAAAACCGCCCATCAACTGCGGCGGTTTTCCTCTCGATTCTCAATGAGGCGAAACGGCATCCCGGTGCGGAGCACGCCTTTCGTTTCCACCCCACCAAGCCCCTTTTCCCCAGTTAACGTGTTGCGCAACACATCCCATACGTCGACCGTTTCGGTGAACGGGGTGAAGCTGAGGCGCGAAACGATATAGACGGGGTCCAAAGCATGAATGTTCACCCGCGCTGGTGAACTGGCAAAATTCGCCCCAGCGCGGATGAGCGACTCAAAGTGCGACTGGCAGGCGCCGGCGAAAATGATCAGTTGGTCCAAATGGGGCACTTTTTTGCGCGCCTCTTTCACCGTTTGCACAAAATGGCGCGAATGGCGGTACGCTTTTAACTCATGCACCTTTCCTTTTGACTTCGAATACGAATCATGCCCGGTGATGACTAAAATATCAGGGCGAAACTGCTCGATCCAGTAGCCAACTTTTTCCGGCATTTCGCTTTCCTCGCAGTAAATGCCGTGCACCGGCACGCCGATCCGCTCATACAAATCCATACATTTGCGCAAATATAACGGGTCGCCATCCAAATGAAGAACGCGCCCCGGAATTTGAAAAAAATCTTTCTCCACCCGGTATCCGCCGGTCGCCCGATATTCGACTTTTTGCTTGATCGCCTGATAATCTTGGCGAAAAAGCCGATACGATTGTTCGATCAGCTCGATTTCCCGCTTTTTCCGTTCCTGTTGCTCCTGCTCATCGATGACGACTAAATCGCTGCACGGAGCGTCCGCGACGAGGCGCACGTCTTCACCATACAAAATCGCTTCCCACTCGCCGTTTTTTTCTTTAATATCAATCACTCGGAACAATAAATCACATTGGTAAGACTTGCGGGCGACAATATCGCCGATTTTAATGACGTCCATCACCGCTCACTCCATTGCATAATCGTTGTCATCCATACGATATGCACGTGCGGACAATAGGTGATAGACGCCTGTTTGGACGGCTTTGGTTGACGAAAAGACCGCTGCCCCCTAGAGGAGCGCTTTCTTTACGACTCCTTCATTTGCCGAAAAGCGGTGCCAACGCGTTGCTTAATGAAGCAAACTCAGCGATGTCAAGCGTCTCTCCGCGGCGGCGCGGGTCAATGCCCAAAGCAACGAGCACTCGTTCAATTTGCTCTTTGTTCTCTTTTCCTCCCGGCAAATTGTTTGTTAAGTTGTTGAACAGCGTTTTGCGGCGCTGGGCGAAGCTTGCCCGCACCACTTGGAAAAACACGCCCTCATCGTCGACAACAACAGGCGGATGCTGCCGCTTTACGAGCCGGATGACAGCAGAATCAACGTTCGGCTGCGGCATAAAGACGGTGCGCGGCACCGTCATGACGACTTCCGCTTCGGTATAATACTGCACAGCGATCGTCAGCGAGCCGTAATCTTTTGTCCCTGGCTTAGCGGCAAGACGGTCGGCGACTTCTTTTTGCAGCATGACGACCATGCCTCGGATCGGCAACCGCTCGGTAAGCAGCTTCATAATGATCGGTGTCGTCACATAATAAGGTAAGTTGGCGACGACCATCCGGTCGCTTACATCAGCCAGTTCCTCGGCGATGACGGCATGCAAGTCGGCCTTTAATACATCTTGGTGAAAGATGCGCACATTGTCATAAGGAGACAGCGTGTCGGCCAAAATGGGCAACAGTCGGCCGTCGATTTCGAAAGCGACGACTTTTTTCGCCCGTCGCGCCAATTGTTCCGTCAACGCTCCGATGCCCGGTCCGATTTCAATCGCTCCTGTATCAGGGGAGATGTCGGCAACATCCACGATTTTCCGCAAAATGTTCGCATCGATCAAAAAGTTTTGCCCAAGGCTCTTTTTAAACGAAAAGCCATATCGCTCCAAAATTTCTTTCGTCCGCCGCGGTGTTGCAATATCTTTATACATCGTCTGCCTCCTCCTGCATCACGTGCGCTAACGCGGCATAAAAAGCATCACGGGAAATGCGGAACACTTGCAGCCGCTTATGAAACTGCCGACCGTTCGCATAGCCGATTTTCAGCTCCTCGCCGAGACGCTGCCGCCGCCGGCGCGCCATCGCACCGCCGATCAACCCAGCCTCGATCAGTTCAGCAAACGTAATTTCTTCCTTCCAATCCGACGCCTCTTCATACACGTTGGCGAGCGCCCGACGGATTTCGTCAGGGGACGCGTGCTCAACCCCGATGCCCTTGCCGTTTTTCGCTTTGGCTGCCTCGCGCGGCAAAAAGGCATGCTTGCACCCCGGCACCTGTTCGGCAATCGTGCGGCGAATTTTTTCGCCGGGAAAATCGGGATCGGTAAAAATGATCACGCCGCGGCGCTCTTTCGCCAGCTTGATCCGCTCAATGACATCCGCGCCCACTGCTGCTCCGTTTGTCTCGATTGTATCGGCATCGACGGCGCGCCGGATCGCCGCCGTATCATCTTTTCCTTCCACAACGATCACTTCTTTGATCTTCATCCTCCCATTGCAGAAACAACGGAATCGTCTCTTTTTCCTATTTCTGCAATGCCTCCTTTCCGGTAAAATCAAAAGTAAGGCGAATCATCGCCGAAAGCCGCTTCATTCCCTTATTATTTTTTGAATTTCGCTGAAACTTTTTTTCCGTTTGCATCGTCTAATTTAGCAGAAACGGCGCGCATTGTCGCGGCACAATGCCATTATAGCGAAAAAAAGCAGAGGGAAAAAACCCTCCGCTTCGTTCTCCCATCGCATCTCTATGGCAATACCCGTATTTTCACGCGCTTTCTGCCCCAACGAAACGCATCCGACCGTTCCGGGAAAAACACATCAATTTTATATCCGCGGATGCCTGAGCCGGTGTCAGCGGCAATGGCATATCCGTATCCTTCCACATACACTTTCGACCCAAGGGGGATGATGGACGGGTCGACCGCAATCACTTTAGCGGAAGGATTTTTGCGCAAGTTGATGCCCGTGCTTGTTATGCCTGAACAGCCTGCACAATAGGCAGTGTAGGCGGTGGCGGTGACGTAAAATTCCTTCGCGGCATGGTCCGAGCCGCGCGAGGACGGGCGGTCGGGCGCGGCAGCTGAGCGCACAGTTTTCGTGCCGATGGCGACAATGCGCGCCTTGCTTTCTTTTAGCGTTTTCGCAGCGATTAGTTTGCGCGCCGTTTCTTTGCCGTTTTCCAATGTCACCTCATACGTTTTTTGAACCATCCCTTTTTCTCCAGGCTGAATGACGCGCCGCTCTCCTTTCGGCAATGAGTCGTCCCGTTTTGTCACCACGGCAAAGTCGACGGGTTCTTCCACTACATCGGTGACTTTTTTTACTCGGACCACGCGAATGGTCATCTGTTCTTTGACCATTTCGTGCAAGGAGGGCTCTATCCGATCGAGTTGACCTAGCTGAATCCCTTGCTGCTTCAAAAAGTCAGCGACCGTAGTCGAAGTTGTCCATACCTGCTGTTGTTTACCGCCGACATTGACGTGGACTGGAAACGCCTTTTCAACGCCGATGTCCATGCCTTTTTGAATTTTCGCCGAAAGCGCCGGCGCCACTTTGTCATACGGCCCGACTGCCACGTGCTGCGAACGGAGCAGCTCCGCGACTGTATCGGCTGTCGTCCATATCTTTTTCTTTTTTCCATTGACCGTCAGCGTCACTTCTTTGCTCGCTTCCCAAACGATATGGAGATCGTCGGTGATCGGTGAGTGGAGAGACGGATAAACATAATCTTCTTTGCGCGGTTGAATGTTTTGCTCCGCAAGCAGCTCTTTCACCGTTTTCGCATGAGTGCGAATTTCTTGTTTGTTTCCGTTTTTGATCAGCGTCACATCGTCTTTGGCCATCTCATATCCAGCAACCCCTGTCGTCGCGGAGATGGCGAGAAACCCGCCCGCTGTGACGGTCACGTTTTTCCTCCATAAGTCCAGCCATTTCCTCCCATTCGGCAACATCAGATGAACGCCTCCTTTTTCTACGGAATTCCCCTCTCCCTTTAACATGTACGCACGAGCATACTCTATTATGCAGAAAATTCAGTGAAAAAGGAAGGAAGACTTGTCGACACGCGGTTGGCTCATATCGGCTGAATTTGTAGAATTTTATCGTCTTCGCCGCACCTTCGACAAGCTTCCCCGCTGTTCGACGCCTAATTTTAGCGGTCGATGGCGAACAATTTTTTGGCATTTTCCGCCGTTGTTTCCGCTACTTCGGCAAAAGAAATGTTTTTGATCTGTGCGATCGCTTCGGCAACGTATTTGACATAGCTCGGCTCGTTTCGTTTGCCGCGGAAAGGGTGAGGCGTTAAATATGGACAATCGGTTTCGATCAATAAATGGCTCAGTGGAATCTCCTTCGCCACTTCCTTCGGTTTTTTCGCATTTTTAAACGTGACCGGTCCGCCAAGGGAAATGAGAAAATTCATGTCCATGCACTGTTTGGCCACCTCGACGCTGCCGCTGAAACAATGCATAATCCCGCCGACTTCGGCGGCGTTTTCCTCTTGCAAAATTTTTAAAATATCTGCCGTCGCCTCACGGTTATGAATAATGATCGGCAACTTCACCTTTTTAGCCAGCCGGATTTGCTGCCGGAACACCTCTTGTTGCACGTCTTTCGGCGATTTATCCCAATGGTAGTCAAGCCCCATCTCGCCGAGCGCCACGACTTTCGGGTGAGCGGCGAGCTGTTCAATCATCTGCAAATCATCGTCCGTCATCTCGATCGCATCAACCGGATGCCAGCCAACCGCCGCATAAATAAACGGATACCGCTCGGCCAGCTCGATCGCCCGATCGATCGTCGGACGGTCAAACCCGACGACGACAATGTGTGAAACCCCTTCATCGCGGGCGCGTTCAATGACTTGTTCCAAATCTTCTTCGTATTGGACTGCATTCAAATGTGCGTGCGTATCAAACAGCATACTAATGCCCTCTTTTCCACCTTGATGTTAAGTGTAGCATAGAAATTGGTTACATACGTCACATTTCGTTAACATTTCCATTACAAAATAGCGACAAGGAGGTGTCAAGCGCAACACCCCCCTGCCAAGCAAACCGTTATTTGATTTTCGTTCCATTCGGCACGTGTTGATCAACCGTCGCCAGCGAAAATTCCCCGCCGTTGCCTCCGGCTAGAATCATGCCTTCCGACCATTCGCCGCGAAGCTTGGCTGGTTTTAAATTGGCGACGCAAATGACTTTTTTGCCGACTAGTTCTTCTGGTTTGTAAAACTCAGCAATGCCGGAGATCACTTGCCGCTTCTCGCCGCCAAGGTCAAGCTGAAGCTTCAACAGCTTATCGGCGTTTTTTATCCGTTCGGCATGGATGACTTCAGCGACGCGCAAATCGATTTTGGCGAACTCGTCAATCGAAATTTCCGCCGCCTCCGCTGCTTTTTTTTTCTCTTTTACCGGTTCGGCGGCCGGTTTGCCCCCTTGCATATGCGCCTTAATGTACTCCACTTCCGCTTCGATGTCGAGGCGCGGGAAGAGCGGTTCTCCCTTTTGCACTTTTGTCCCTTCCGGAATGAGGCCGAAATCGTACAAGCTATCCCATTCTTTTAATGAATGATCCGTGATGCCGAGCTGAGCGAACATGCGCTCCGGCGTGCGCGTCAAAAACGGCTGGAGCAGCACTGCCGTATGGCGAAGCGATTCAGCCAAGTGGGTCATGACGGCGGCAAGCTCATCCCGTTTCTGTTCGTCTTTCGCCAATACCCATGGCTGCGTTTCATCGATATATTTGTTCGTCCGGCTAATCAACTGCCAAACAGCGGCGAGCGCGACGGAAAACTCCATTCCCTCCATCGCTTCTTCATATTGACGCACCACTTCGCGCGCCGTTTGCACCAACTCTTGGTCAAACGGTGTTTTCGGCCCGCGGTATGGCGGAATAACGCCGTCGAAATATTTCTCGATCATCGCCACGGTACGGTGCAACAAGTTGCCTAAGTCGTTGGCCAAGTCATAGTTGATGCGCTCAATAAATCCTTCCGGCGTAAACACGCCATCAGCGCCGAACGGCACTTCCCGCAGCAAATAATAGCGGAGCGCATCAAGCCCATACCGGTCGATGAGCGTCACTGGGTCGACGACATTGCCTTTCGATTTGGACATTTTTCCATCCTTCATCAGCAACCAGCCATGGCCGAATACTTTTTTCGGCAACGGCAAGCCGAGCGCCATCAACATAATCGGCCAATAAATCGTATGGAAACGGACGATTTCTTTGCCGACCAAATGGACGTCCGCCGGCCAATATTTGCGGAACTTTTCATCGTTGTCCGTGCCGTAGCCGAGCGCTGTGATATAGTTGGCAAGCGCGTCGATCCAGACATAGATGACATGCTTCGGATTGCCTGGCACTTTAATGCCCCAATCGAACGTCGTCCGGGACACAGCCAAATCCTCAAGCCCCGGCTTAATGAAGTTGTTGATCATCTCATTTTTCCGCGATTCCGGTTGGATAAAATCGGGATTTTCTTCGTAATATTGCAACAAGCGGTCGACATATTTGCTCATCCGGAAGAAATAGGACTCTTCTTTCACTTTCTCAACAGGCCGGCCGCAGTCCGGACAGTTGCCGTCCACAAGCTGCCGCTCAGTGTAAAACGATTCGCACGGCGTACAATACCAGCCTTCATATTCGCCCAAATAAATATCGCCTTGTTCGACAAGACGGGTAAAAATTTGTTCGACGACTTTTTTATGCCGCTCCTGCGTTGTGCGAATAAAATCGTCGTAGGAAATGTCGAGCTTCTTCCATAGCTCCTGAATGCCAGCGACGATCTCATCGACGTATTGCTGCGGCGTTACTCCTTTTTCTTCCGCCTTGCGCTGAATTTTTTGCCCATGCTCATCGGTGCCGGTCAAATACATGACATCGTAGCCGCGCATCCGTTTATAGCGAGCCATGGCGTCCCCCGCCACCGTTGTGTAAGCATGACCGATATGCAGGCGGTCGCTCGGGTAATAAATCGGCGTCGTCAAATAAAACGTTTTTTTCTCCATCGGTTAGGCCCTCCCTCGTACTGTTGAGCACAAAAGCCCCCGTCCGGCGACGAGAGCGGCGTTACTTCTATTTTACATAATTTTTTCATTCTACAAAAACATCTATTTCTCGTGGGCTGAAAAAATATACCCAAACCGGCAAAAATACGGCCGCGTTTTCAGCCATCGCTGCGAATTTGTTATACAAGGATAGAGTTTAGATGGGCAAATTCATTCGTTTTCTCCTTTCTTTCTAAACAAACTTTTTTTGAAATAACAATATACATTTTTTTTAAATTTTACATATTAAAGGATTGACGCTTAATGGAAACACTGATATGATTAGGTTGTAGGAAATTTGTCGAATATTGACGAATAAACGACAAAAAACTTTTTTGCGGAGAGGAGAATCGACGATGAAATCGACAGGGATCGTGCGTAAAGTCGATGAGTTAGGCCGCGTCGTCATTCCAATTGAGCTGCGACGTACGTTGGATATTAACGAAAAAGATGCGTTGGAAATTTATGTTGACGATGACCGCATCATTTTGAAAAAGTATAAGCCGAACATGACGTGTGTTGTCACCGGCGAAGTGTCGGACGACAACTTCAAACTGGCCGGCGGCAAAATCATTTTAAGCCGCGAAGGCGCAGAAATTTTGCTGCAGGAGATCCAACAGCATCTAGAAGCAGCAACAGACAAAGAAAAAGAATAAAAAAGTTTCTCTGGCTTCAGAGAAACTCTTTTTTTTCTTCTTCTTGCTGTTGATGATACTGCCGATAAACGTCGCGTTTCGACATATTTCGATCACTGGCCGCCTGTTTCACCGCCTCCTTGACGGAAAGGCTGTGCTCGCGAATATAATAATCGACATGTTCGACAAGCGAAAGCGGCTGCCACCATTCCTCTCCCTCTTGCTCTTGTTTATTCCCGTCTCGCGCCCCTTCGACAATGAGGCAAAATTCACCGCGGGTGTCATGTTCTTCCGCCCAGGCGACCGCATCGCTTAAATCGCCGCGGATGAACTCCTCAAACCGTTTCGTCAACTCGCGGCCAAGAGCGATGCGCCGATTGCCGAATATATCATACATAAGAGCGAGCGTTTCTTTCAAGCGGTGGGGCGCCTCATAAAAAATTAACGTCTCCGCCGCTGTTTTTAATGACAGCAGCTGCTCTTTTTTCTCTTTTTTCGCCCGTTCCAAAAAGCCGACAAACAAAAAGCGGTCCGTGGGCAGCCCGGAGGCGACAAGCGCTGTCAATGCCGCGTTCGCTCCAGGAAGAGGGACGACGCGGCAGCGCTCGGCAAGCGCCGCAACAATAAGCTCATAACCCGGATCGGAAATGCCGGGCATCCCGGCGTCGCTCACCAATGCCACCGTTTTTCCTTCCTTCAGCCATTCGACAAGCTGCCGGCCGCTCGCGTATTTATTATGCTCATGGTAGCTGACGAGCGGCGTATGAATGCCGAAATGGGCGAGCAGCTTTTTCGTCTGCCTTGTGTCCTCGGCGGCGATGACGTCAGCTTCCTGAAGCGTCCTAACCGCACGAAACGTCATATCCTCCAAATTGCCGATCGGCGTCGGCACGATGTACAGTGTCCCTTGCTCCGTTTGTTCGGTAAAACTTTTTTGCTGCCAAAGCATCCTTGTTCCGCCCCTTTAAGATGAAATAATGCCATATAAGATCCGCTTCGTCTCCTCAGTATATTCGTTATTCTCATTATACACGACAAGCGGAGGCAACACTTTTAAGTCCGGGCTTGCGTCTTTTGTCCCTTCAATTAAAATCATGTTCGCCTCTTTGCCCTCTTTCGGGTACACAAAGCGGAGCCGTTTCGGCTCAAGACGGTATTGGCGCATGAGCGTCACAAGATCAAGCAGCCGCCCGGGCCGGTGGACGAACGCCGCCTTCCCTCCTTGCTTCAACAGCTGGCTGCTGACTCGAATCACATCCTCTAGGGTGCAATAAATTTCATGGCGGGCGATGGCGATATGTTCATTTTTGCTCAGTTCGTCTTTGCCGACTGCCGGAAAATACGGGGGGTTGCACGTGACGACATCGTACCGGCTGTAACCGATCCGTTGCGGCGCTTCTTTAATGTCGCCGTGTATGATCTCGATTTGTCCTTCAAGCCCGTTGTATTGCACGCTTCGCCTCGCCATGTCGCAAAGCCGTTCTTGAATTTCGATGCCGATGATCGTCCCTTTTGTTCGCCGGCTCAACAAGAGGGGAATCACCCCGTTGCCCGTGCACAAATCAACAATCTGCCCCTTTTGAATCGGCATATAGGCAAAATGAGCAAGGAGCACGGCATCAAGGGAAAACGAAAATACAGATGGACTTTGAATGATGCGGAGCTCTTCGTTAAACAAATAATCGAGCCGTTCATCCTCGTACAATTCCACCATGACGCACGATCCTCCATTGAAAAAAATAACCTTTCCGAAACGGAAAGGGTGGCGCTGCCTTTAGTTTTTGTTCAAAAACGACAAGCAAAACAAACAATCGCCCTCGGTGCGAATGCTTCCGTAATGGATGTGACAAATATGAAACCCTTCTTGGTAAAGGCGGGCTAAATTGTCATACCCTTCGCCAATGTCGATGAGTTTTTTGCCATGTTTGTCCCCTTTTCGTTTGCCTTCTTCCCATGCTTCTGACAATTGTTCAAGCCGACGGCGCAAATGAGCATTTTCGATTTGCAGCTGGTGATTCTCTTCTAACAGCTCCGTTACGCGCTGTTTCAGCTGCACCAGCTCGCGGTAAAAATAACTAAGTTGCTCTTCCATATTGGCCACTGATCGAAACACTTCTTTTTTATCTACTTTTTCCACTGGCCCCACCCCAAATTAATCCGCGACGCGAATGGACAACGTCCCGTTTTTCATCAGCTCATCGAGTGTATATTCGACGACCCGTCCGAATTCTGGAAGCTCGATTTGCAACACCCGCTCTAAAATGTTCAAGCCGACGACTTTGCCGAAGCCGTGCGGTGTTTCGACATATTCCCCTAAATCCGGGAGTTGTTCTTTCGCCGTCTCATACTCTTCGTTTTCATATTTCAGGCAACACATCAGCCGGCCGCACAGCCCGGAAATTTTCGTTGGATTGAGCGACAAGTTTTGATCTTTCGCCATTTTGATCGACACCGGTTCAAAATCGCCTAAAAACGTCGAACAGCAAAGCATGCGGCCGCACGGCCCGATGCCGCCAAGCATTTTCGCCTCATCGCGCACCCCGATTTGCCGCAGCTCGATGCGCGTGCGGAAAATCGACGCTAAGTCTTTCACAAGCTCGCGGAAATCGACGCGCCCATCGGCAGTGAAATAAAAGATCACTTTATTGCGGTCAAACGTATATTCCACATCGACGAGCTTCATTTCCAGCCCGTGCTCCTCCACTTTGCGCAAGCAAATGTCATACGCCTCGCGCGCCGCCTTTTTGTTTTCTTCTACAATCCATTTATCTTTCTCATTCGCCACGCGGATCACTTTTTTGAGCGGCAGCACGATGTCGTTTTCGTCGACTTGTTTATTGGCGATGACGACTTTTCCGTACTCAATGCCTCGGACCGTCTCGACAATGACGAATTCGCCGACGGGAATAACGGCATCGCCAGGGTCAAAATAATAAATTTTCCCTGCTTTTTTAAAACGGACGCCGACTACCGTATACAACGGCTCTCCCTCCTTTACCGCTTTAATTGAAGAACGAGCTGCTCAACAAGCAACGCTGTGCTCATATTTGTTGTATTTAAACGCGTTTTCGCTTGTAAAATCGCTTCCATGCCAGCCAAAATCCGCCGCTGCGGGCAAGCAAGCGCCCATCGTTGCAGGCGGTCCAGCTGATCGCGGTATAACACGCCGTCCATCTGCCCGGCTTGAATATGCAATAAATCGCGGTATAAATATAAAAGCAAATCAAGTCCAAGGTCAAGCTGATGGTTTTCCAAAAAATGCGGAAACAAGCGGTCGTGGATGAAAAACAAAAGCTGCAGCTCCGGCTTGCCCAGCATCTCATACCATTGTAGCACTAATGTTCGCGCCTCGGCAAACCAACTATCTTGGGCAAGCGCCAGTGCTTCCTCGAAGCTGTTTGTCAAATGGGCAGCCAACAGCGCCAACGGCAACGGCACGTGCTCCTCGACAAGTCCCTGAGCGAGCTCTGCCGGCGGCAACGGCCGGAACGAAAGCACTTGACAGCGGGAAACGATCGTCCCTAGCAGGCGGTGGTATTGCTCAGTCAGCAATACCGCCACCGTCCCCGGATGCGGCTCTTCCAAAAATTTCAGAAGGCTGTTGGCAGCGCTTGTCGTCATTTGATCGGCGTGCTCAACGATGTACATTTTTTTATCCGACTCGACCGCTGTTTTCGAGAACTCTTGCTGCAGCCATTCGATTTGTTCCTTTTTGATTGATCCTCCGTCTGGGCTGATCACCCGGACGTCAGGGTGGTTGCCGGAGTCGATGCGCCGGCAGTTGCGGCACTCCAGACACGGGGAAACTCCGATTGGGGACAGACAAAACAAACGTTTCGCCAACAACAAACTGGCCGCTTTTTTGCCCGTCCCCCGCTGCCCCTCAAACAAGTACGCATGAGAAATCCGCCCTTTTTCCAAGCCGCTTTGCAGCATTTTCGCCACCACCGGCTGGCGTTTCGCTAGCTGTTCCCATCGCATCGCCATCACTCTTCCTTGATTTCTTATTTCTATTCTATCATGTCCACTAGGAATCATCACGGTCGGATTCATGGAAATGGCGCTGTCATCTTCCTTTCAAACGGGAAAGCACCGCGGCCGTTGTTTCAGCGAATACATCATCAAGCGGGCGGTTCGCGTCGATGACGACAATGCGGTCGGCAAACCGTCTGGCGAGTTCCCGATACCCTTCTCGCACCTTCTCATGAAAAGACAACGTTTCAAGGTCAAGCCGATTCACTTCCCGGCTGCGGTTTCGTCGGATTCGTTCAAGCCCAATTTGCGGATCGATATCAAAATAAATCGTCAGCGACGGCATATACCCATCAATAGCGAACTCATTAATTTTCCATACTTCCTCAATGCCAAGCCCGCGGGCAAATCCCTGGTAGGCGAGGGAACTGTCAACAAACCGGTCGCAAAGGACGACGCACCCAGCCTCAAGCGCCGGCACGATTTTCTCAAGCAAATGCTGCCGGCGCGCCGCCGCATACAAAAGCGCCTCCGTCCGCCCGTCCATTTCCGTATAATCACGGTTTAAAATGATTGAGCGAATCGCCTCGGCAATGCGCACCCCGCCCGGTTCCCTCGTCGCCACGACGTCAATCCCCCGCTCACGCAACAACGACTCCAATTTGCTGATCATCGTCGTTTTGCCGGCTCCTTCCGGTCCTTCAAACGAAAAAAAGCATCCGTTCATCACTCGCGGCATCCTTTCCATCCTTCCTATTCGTATACAACCAGCTGACCATCTTTCAGCCGGCTTCCGCCTTGTATGTGCGCCCGCTGACAAAGAAGCTGGCGGATCTGTTCAATATGGCCGCGGCCGATCCGTTCTCCGACCCACACGAGCGGCACCCCAGGCGGATATGGAATGACCGTTTCCGCCGCTATATGTCCTTCAGCTTCCTCGAGCGCCACAGCTTTTGTCCGCAAATGGCGCAGTTCATTATACGGGACTAAAACCGATAGCAGCGGTCCGAGAAAAGGCGAAGCGTCACACACCGGCGCCTCGCCATCTGGCAAATCGCGCCACGCTCGTTTGATTTTCTCCGCTGCTTCCTGAAGCCGCCCGGTTACCGCCAGCGGGCAAACGAAAAGCACGTTCATTCGATCAGCAAGCTCGACAAACACCCCTTCGCGCTCAAGCCAACGTTGCAGTTCATACCCGGTCAAGGAACAGCGCGTCTGCACCGTTACTTTCAGCGGGTCGGTCTGTACGCCAAAATGGCGGGAACAAACGACTGCCACCCCGTCAATATCGGCCAAGGCTGCTTTAAACTTCTCAATTTCTGCCACGATCGCCGCCGCATCGCTTTTTGAAAGCTGGGCGACATAACTCCGCGCCAAATCGAGCGACGCCATAATCGGGTAAGACGGGCTGCTTGACTGAAACAACTGCAAAAAATATTTCAACCGCTCAAGATCAACCCGCTCGCTGTTTACATGCAAAAACGCTCCCATCGTCATCGCCGGCAACGTTTTATGCGCCGACTGCACGACAACATCGGCGCCATAGCGAAGCGCCGATGTCGGAAAAGGGGGGCCGACAACGAAATGGGCGCCATGCGCCTCATCAACCAGCACCGGAATGCCATGTTCATGAACTAGACGGACGATTTCTGTCAAATCGGCGGCCATTCCATAATAATTTGGGTTCGTCAATACAACCGCAGCAACATCATCATGAAGCGCCAACGCCTCTTTGACCGCTTTAGGACGAATGTGCGAAGCGACACACACATCACGATCAAACTCGGGAGCAAGTAGAACAGGAGTGGCTTCCATGAGTTGCAATGCATGCATCACCGATTTATGGCAATTGCGTTGTACAATCACTTTCTTCCTCTTTCCATCACACACGGCGGCGATCATTGCCAAATTCCCTGCCGTCGAACCGTTCACAAGGAAAAACGTCTCCCTAACGCCATACAGCTCCGCCGCCAGCGCCTGCGCCTCGGCAATCACCGACTCAGGATGATGCAAGTCATCCAAGCCGGAAATTTCCGTCGCATCCAACGCCAACAGCGGCGCAAACATATCTCTCCCTCGTTTCGAAAACAAAGCGCCGTATTTATGTCCCGGCACGTGAAACGAAACCGGGCGGCGCGCCCAATGGTGCACGAGAGCGTCATATAAAGGAGTTTTCGTTTGATCCATCATCATCCTCTTTCCTTGCTGTCTGTCCCAGAACGGCCATCATCCGGGCAGACTGCCGAAATGCATGGGATATGCAGGAGAAACATCAAACATATAGTATCACAAACGCCCGAAAAAACGCACGAGTCGCGTCAATCGCAAATAAAAACAGGCCCAAATGCAGGACCTGATTACGAGTGAATTTTCGATGTAAACATTTTGCGCAGCTGCCGCACATAAAACGAGTAGTTCGGGTCGTCCGTATTCGTTTGCGCAATCGCCCGGTTGCAGTCCAAACAAAGAAAATGGCCAAAAAGGAAAATCCCTTCCTTTTTTTCCTGTTCACAAACGATGCATACATGTTCGCGTTGATTCCGGTCTGCTATTGATGTCCTCACGCTCTCCACCTCCCATCCTCTATGTTTCCCACATTGCTAACATTCTATACTAGTAGATGAAAGGAAGAGAGACATTGAGCGGGTCCTTATCGTTTTTTCCTCAAAAAACGAAAACAGCCAATTGCACCAATGCAACTGGCTGCTCGTTTATTGCCTAGCAGCGACCTACTCTTGCAGGGGCGCTGGCCCCAACTACCATCGGCGCTGGAGGGCTTAACTTCCGTGTTCGGGATGGGAACGGGTGTTTCCCCTCCGCCATAGCCACTAGGCAATGATGATCATCTTGGACAGTAATTATTATATCCATCCTGTTGGATTTGTCAACAGGATGTTCATTCCCTCAAAACTAGATAACCGTTGGAAGAAGCCGCTCGCCTGCGCTTTTCGCATTGTCCAGCTCCGGCTCGCCGCCGCTCGGGGTCAAATAACCTTCGCCTTCGGGATCGGAAATCCCTGCAGGCGAAGAACATTTGCCCGTCGCGGCGACCCGCTCGCCTGCGCTTTTCGCTGTCTAGTTCCGGCCGCCATCGGCTCGCGACGCTTCGGTCCTGCTGCGGCGGCGACACATTGCATACGCTCCTGTGGCACCACCCACGCAGAACCAAGCTTCGCTTGGTTCGAGCCTCCTCGCAGGCCCTCCAGCGCACCTCGCCGATAAGCGGGCGGCCTCCACTTTTCTTGCTGTCCAGTTCCAGCGCCTAGCTCTCTTCTGCCAAATAACCTTCCCCCTCGGGGTGCAAGCACCCCTGCGGGTGAAGAACATTTGGCTTCGAGAGCTAAACGCGGCGCTTCCACTTTTCTCACTAGGTTAAGCCCTCGATCGATTAGTATCCGTCAGCTCCACGTGTCGCCACGCTTCCACCTCGGACCTATCGACCTCGTCATCTTCGAGGGATCTTACCCG